>NZ_ACZV01000005.1:2100000-2361996 GCF_000176235.1 Vibrio orientalis CIP 102891 = ATCC 33934
CACTTGGTTCATGAAGTAACTTCTCCTCAGGCGTTCGATGGCTTGCGTGAAAAAGGTCGTAAGGTTCGTCAGGTAGGCAAAACATTTGCAACTATGGACCACAACGTTTCAACGCAAACTAAAGACATTAACGCTTCGGGAGAGATGGCACGTATCCAGATGGAAACGCTATCAAAGAACTGTGAAGAGTTTGGTGTAACCCTTTACGACATCAATCACAAATACCAAGGTATTGTGCACGTGATGGGACCTGAGCTAGGCATTACCTTACCAGGTATGACCATTGTTTGTGGTGATTCGCACACGGCAACGCACGGCGCATTTGGCTCTCTAGCATTTGGTATCGGCACCTCAGAAGTTGAGCACGTACTAGCGACTCAAACGCTAAAACAAGCGCGCGCCAAAACGATGAAGATCGAAGTGAAAGGTAAGGTAGCCCCTGGTATCACTGCAAAAGACATCGTGCTAGCCATCATTGGCGAAACCACTGCCGCTGGCGGTACTGGCTACGTAGTTGAGTTCTGTGGTGAGGCTATTACTGATCTTACGATGGAAGGTCGTATGACAGTATGTAACATGGCTATCGAACTAGGTGCGAAAGCGGGTCTAATTGCACCAGATGAAACCACATTCGAATACATTAAAGGCCGTAAGTTCTCACCTCAAGGTGCAGATCTAGACGCTGCTATCGAGTATTGGAAATCACTAAAAACGGATAAAGACGCTGAGTTTGATGCAGTGGTAACGCTAAACGCTGCAGACATCAAACCTCAGATAACTTGGGGTACTAACCCGGGTCAGGTAATCGCCGTTGATGAAGCTATCCCTGCACCTGAAAGCTTTGCTGACCCAGTAGAAAAAGCATCGGCTGAAAAAGCATTGGCTTACATGGGCCTAGAAGCGGGCAAAGCGCTATCTGATTACAAGGTCGATAAAGTATTCGTTGGCTCTTGTACTAACTCTCGTATTGAAGATATGCGCGCAGCCGCTGAAGTAGCAAAAGGTCGTAAAGTAGCAGCCAACGTGCAAGCGTTGATCGTTCCGGGCTCAGAACAAGTGAAAGCACAAGCTGAAGCTGAAGGCTTAGACGTTATCTTTAAAGATGCTGGTTTTGAATGGCGCCTGCCAGGTTGCTCTATGTGTCTAGCGATGAACAATGACCGCCTAGGTCCACATGAGCGCTGTGCATCGACGTCAAACCGTAACTTTGAAGGTCGCCAAGGCCGTGATGGTCGTACACACCTAGTAAGCCCTGCAATGGCTGCTGCTGCTGCAATTGCTGGTCACTTTGTTGATATTCGTGAGTTGGACTAAGGAGCAACAATACTATGTCAGGTTTTAAACAACATACAGGTTTAGTCGTTCCTCTAGATGCAGCGAACGTTGATACCGATGCAATTATTCCAAAGCAGTTTCTACAAAAGGTTTCTCGCTTAGGTTTTGGTAAGCACCTCTTCCACGATTGGCGCTTCCTAGACGACGCAGGTGAGCAAGCTAACCCAGAGTTTGTGATGAATGCTCCTCGCTACAAAGGCGCTTCTATTCTACTAGCTCGTGAAAACTTTGGCTGCGGTTCATCACGCGAGCACGCACCTTGGGCACTAGCGGATTACGGTATCAAGGCGATGATCGCCCCAAGCTTTGCCGATATTTTCTACGGTAACTCAATCAACAACCAAATGGTGCCAGTTCGCCTAACCGAACAACAAGTGGATGAGATCTTCCAATTCGTTGAATCGAAAGAAGGTGCTGAGGTTGAAGTCGACCTAGAAGCGAACCTAGTTCGCGCGAACGGTAAGGAATACTCGTTTGAAATTGATGAGTTTCGTCGCCATTGTCTACTAAACGGTTTAGACAATATCGGGCTGACTCTTCAACATGAAGATAAGATTGCTGAATTCGAAACCAATATTCCAAATTTCTTGAAATAGTCTTAACTCAAAGATGAACTAAAAAGGTTGGCTATCGCCAGCCTTTTTTATTTTGTAGCGAAACAAACTAACGCAAAGTTAGGTCTAGTAGTTAAAGCACAAAAGTTGAGGGATTTTGTCCAATGATACGTACTGTTACTCTGTTACTAACCCTGTTTTCATTTAACACCTTTGCCGCACCAAAGTCAGAGCTTTGGCCTTATTGGCAACAATCTAATCAAAGCAGTACCGCCACTATTTCCCATCAAGAATGGCAGTCTTTTCTTGATAACTATTTAGTTATAGATGGTGACAACACACTAGTAAAATATGATTCAGTATCAGCTAAAGATAAGCAAGAGCTCAATCACTATATCGATTCACTCTCTGCCATTGATCCTAGAGAATACGCGCTGAATGAGCAGTACGCGTATTGGGTTAACCTCTATAACGCGATTACTGTCGACTTGATCCTCGACGATTATCCGGTGAAATCTATTACTAAGCTTGGCGGCCTGTTCAGTTTTGGTCCCTGGGGAGATAAAGCGGTAAATGTCACAGGTAAAGATCTCACACTCAATGATATTGAGCACCGAATCCTTCGCCCTATTTGGAATGACCCACGAACTCACTACGCGGTTAACTGTGCAAGCTTAGGCTGCCCAAACTTGCAGCTTCAAGCATTTACCTCGGACAATACTGAACAGCTGCTAGAAAAAGCAGCAAAGGAGTTCATTAATAGTGATAAAGGCGCTTTAATTTCTGGTGATAGCATTCAACTTTCATCTATTTATGACTGGTTCTCTGATGACTTTGGTAGCAAACAAGAGTTGGTTCAACACTTAGCGAAGTATCGTCCTGAATTGAGTACTCTCAATGGCAAGTTTAGCTATGAGTACGACTGGAATTTGAACGATAAAAAATAGTGACATGGAAAACAGAGGGTTGGGACTTATTTTTATTACGGCAGTTATCGAGAGTAAGGAGCGAAAGAGTTGGCTCGCTGTTATATCGAGTCGAAAACCGAGGAGATTCCCTACTCTCTCCTTCGTCGTTGTATGGAATGACAATTACTTTCGACGCTTTCCGCTTCCAAAAAACGACAAAACCCAGTCCGAAGACTGGGTTTTAAATAAGTGGCGGAGCGGACGGGACTCGAACCCGCGACCCCCGGCGTGACAGGCCGGTATTCTAACCAACTGAACTACCGCTCCGCACTGGCTAGACTCAAGAGTCTAATTTTTTGCCTTTAGACTTTCCCTTAATAAAGGGGCTAAAATCTAAAAACAGAAAGGGAACCTGGCGATGTCCTACTCTCACATGGGGAAACCCCACACTACCATCGGCGCTAATTCGTTTCACTTCTGAGTTCGGCATGGAATCAGGTGGGTCCAAATCGCTATGGTCGCCAAGTAAAATTCTTTACGTTTTGCTTTAGGCTCTTAGAAAAAGCACAAAACAAACAGTAACTGGTGCTGATACCCAGACTCGAACTGGGGACCTCATCCTTACCAAGGATGCGCTCTACCACCTGAGCTATATCAGCATCAAGATGTCCCTTTAGGACTAAAAAAGCCCGCTTTTTCAAACGGGCTCTCTTAACTTTTTGTCTTCACCTTTTTGCAAAGGTAAAAACTAAATTTAAAGCCTGGCGATGTCCTACTCTCACATGGGGAAACCCCACACTACCATCGGCGCTAATTCGTTTCACTTCTGAGTTCGGCATGGAAGTCAGGTGGGTCCAAATCGCTATGGTCGCCAAGCAAATTCTTAAAATTCGGAAAGCTGTTTAAGTTCTTAACACATTCAATATTCTTGTATTGAGTCCATCAAAACCCTTTGGGTGTTGTATGGTTAAGCCTCACGGGCAATTAGTACAGGTTAGCTCAATGCCTCGCAGCACTTACACACCCTGCCTATCAACGTTCTAGTCTCGAACAACCCTTTAGGACCCTCAAGGGGTCAGGGAAGACTCATCTCAGGGCTCGCTTCCCGCTTAGATGCTTTCAGCGGTTATCGATTCCGAACTTAGCTACCGGGCAATGCGTCTGGCGACACAACCCGAACACCAGAGGTTCGTCCACTCCGGTCCTCTCGTACTAGGAGCAGCCCCCTTCAATCTTCCAACGCCCACGGCAGATAGGGACCGAACTGTCTCACGACGTTCTAAACCCAGCTCGCGTACCACTTTAAATGGCGAACAGCCATACCCTTGGGACCGACTTCAGCCCCAGGATGTGATGAGCCGACATCGAGGTGCCAAACACCGCCGTCGATATGAACTCTTGGGCGGTATCAGCCTGTTATCCCCGGAGTACCTTTTATCCGTTGAGCGATGGCCCTTCCATACAGAACCACCGGATCACTATGACCTGCTTTCGCACCTGCTCGAATTGTCATTCTCGCAGTCAAGCGGGCTTATGCCATTGCACTAACCACACGATGTCCAACCGTGTTTAGCCCACCTTCGTGCTCCTCCGTTACTCTTTGGGAGGAGACCGCCCCAGTCAAACTACCCACCAGGCACTGTCCACAACCCCGATTCAGGGGTCAATGTTAGAACATCAACACTACAAGGGTGGTATTTCAAGGACGGCTCCAACGATACTGGCGTACCGTCTTCAAAGCCTCCCACCTATCCTACACATGTAGGGTCAATGTTCAGTGCCAAGCTGTAGTAAAGGTTCACGGGGTCTTTCCGTCTAGCCGCGGGTACACTGCATCTTCACAGCGATTTCAATTTCACTGAGTCTCGGGTGGAGACAGCGTGGCCATCATTACGCCATTCGTGCAGGTCGGAACTTACCCGACAAGGAATTTCGCTACCTTAGGACCGTTATAGTTACGGCCGCCGTTTACCGGGGCTTCGATCAAGAGCTTCGACCGAAGTCTAACCCCATCAATTAACCTTCCGGCACCGGGCAGGCGTCACACCGTATACGTCATCTTACGATTTTGCACAGTGCTGTGTTTTTAATAAACAGTTGCAGCCACCTGGTATCTGCGACTCTCGTTAGCTCCATCCGCAAGGGACTTCACCGACAAGAGCGTACCTTCTCCCGAAGTTACGGTACCATTTTGCCTAGTTCCTTCACCCGAGTTCTCTCAAGCGCCTTGGTATTCTCTACCCGACCACCTGTGTCGGTTTGGGGTACGATTCCTTATAATCTGAAGCTTAGAGGCTTTTCCTGGAAGCATGGCATCAATGACTTCACACCCGTAGGTGCTCGACGTCGTGTCTCAGCCTTAAAAAGAGCCGGATTTACCTAACTCTTAAGCCTACGCACTTGAACCTGGACAACCGTCGCCAGGCCCACCTAGCCTTCTCCGTCCCCCCATCGCAATTATAAGAAGTACGGGAATATTAACCCGTTTCCCATCGACTACGCCTTTCGGCCTCGCCTTAGGGGTCGACTTACCCTGCCCCGATTAACGTTGGACAGGAACCCTTGGTCTTCCGGCGAGGGGGTTTTTCACCCCCTTTATCGTTACTCATGTCAGCATTCGCACTTCTGATACCTCCAGCATGCTTTACAACACACCTTCAACGGCTTACAGAACGCTCCCCTACCCAATGTAGTAAACTACATTGCCGCAGCTTCGGTTTATTACTTAGCCCCGTTACATCTTCCGCGCAGGCCGACTCGACTAGTGAGCTATTACGCTTTCTTTAAATGATGGCTGCTTCTAAGCCAACATCCTAGCTGTCTAAGCCTTCCCACATCGTTTCCCACTTAGTAATAATTTGGGACCTTAGCTGGCGGTCTGGGTTGTTTCCCTCTCCACGACGGACGTTAGCACCCGCCGTGTGTCTCCCGGATAGTACTTACTGGTATTCGGAGTTTGCAAAGGGTTGGTAAGTCGGGATGACCCCCTAGCCTTAACAGTGCTCTACCCCCAGTAGTATTCGTCCGAGGCTCTACCTAAATAGATTTCGGGGAGAACCAGCTATCTCCAGGTTTGATTGGCCTTTCACCCCTAGCCACAAGTCATCCGCTAATTTTTCAACATTAGTCGGTTCGGTCCTCCAGTTGATGTTACTCAACCTTCAACCTGCCCATGGCTAGATCACCTGGTTTCGGGTCTATATCCAGCAACTCGACGCCCAGTTAAGACTCGATTTCTCTACGGCTCCCCTAGATGGTTAACCTTGCTACTGAATATAAGTCGCTGACCCATTATACAAAAGGTACGCAGTCACACCACGAAGGTGCTCCTACTGCTTGTACGTACACGGTTTCAGGTTCTATTTCACTCCCCTCACAGGGGTTCTTTTCGCCTTTCCCTCACGGTACTGGTTCACTATCGGTCAGTCAGTAGTATTTAGCCTTGGAGGATGGTCCCCCCATATTCAGACAGGATATCACGTGTCCCGCCCTACTCGATTTCACTGAATGTGCGTTGTCGACTACGGGGCTATCACCCTGTATCGCCGGACTTTCCAGACCGTTCGTCTAACGCATATAAAGCTTAAGGGCTAGTCCAATTTCGCTCGCCGCTACTTTCGGAATCTCGGTTGATTTCTTTTCCTCGGGGTACTTAGATGTTTCAGTTCCCCCGGTTCGCCTCATTAACCTATGTATTCAGTTAATGATACATGCTTATGCACGTGGGTTTCCCCATTCGGAAATCCCAGACTCAAGTGGTTTTTACTACCTAATCTGGGCTTATCGCAAGTTAATACGTCCTTCATCGCCTCTGACTGCCAAGGCATCCACCGTGTACGCTTAGTCACTTAACCATACAACCCCAAAGAGTTTCGCGAAGCGAATCTTGAGGATGTTGTTAAACAACCAAAGTTGTCTGCATTTTTATACATGTGCAGACTCGATTTTGCCGGACTCAATTTTGAATAGTCACTAAAAGTGACATTCCCAAGAACACTTGAATGTGTTGTATTGGTGTTTGTCTTAAAGACAAACATTGAGAACTTTACAATCAACAAATAAATTGTTGATTTGTCAGCTTTCCAAATTGTTAAAGAGCTAGATTTCTAATGAAACCATTTTTAAAGATTCTTTTTCAAGAACACTTAAAGATGGTGGAGCTATGCGGGATCGAACCGCAGACCTCCTGCGTGCAAGGCAGGCGCTCTCCCAGCTGAGCTATAGCCCCATCAGGTGTTGATACTGTGTGCCAATCTCACAAGGGAAATTGGTGGGTCTGAGTGGACTTGAACCACCGACCTCTCGCTTATCAGGCGAACGCTCTAACCACCTGAGCTACAGACCCAGTATCGTCTCTTAAACTACATAAACCATCAATCTGTGTGGACACTCATCGTGAGTAATCATCGTATAAGGAGGTGATCCAGCCCCAGGTTCCCCTAGGGCTACCTTGTTACGACTTCACCCCAGTCATGAACCACAAAGTGGTAAGCGTTCTCCCGAAGGTTAAACTACCTACTTCTTTTGCAGCCCACTCCCATGGTGTGACGGGCGGTGTGTACAAGGCCCGGGAACGTATTCACCGTGGCATTCTGATCCACGATTACTAGCGATTCCGACTTCATGGAGTCGAGTTGCAGACTCCAATCCGGACTACGACGCACTTTTTGGGATTCGCTCACTTTCGCAAGTTGGCTGCCCTCTGTATGCGCCATTGTAGCACGTGTGTAGCCCTACTCGTAAGGGCCATGATGACTTGACGTCGTCCCCACCTTCCTCCGGTTTATCACCGGCAGTCTCCCTGGAGTTCCCGACATTACTCGCTGGCAAACAAGGATAAGGGTTGCGCTCGTTGCGGGACTTAACCCAACATTTCACAACACGAGCTGACGACAGCCATGCAGCACCTGTCTCAGAGTTCCCGAAGGCACACCAGAATCTCTTCCGGCTTCTCTGGATGTCAAGAGTAGGTAAGGTTCTTCGCGTTGCATCGAATTAAACCACATGCTCCACCGCTTGTGCGGGCCCCCGTCAATTCATTTGAGTTTTAATCTTGCGACCGTACTCCCCAGGCGGTCTACTTAACGCGTTAGCTCCGAAAGCCACGGCTCAAGGCCACAACCTCCAAGTAGACATCGTTTACGGCGTGGACTACCAGGGTATCTAATCCTGTTTGCTCCCCACGCTTTCGCATCTGAGTGTCAGTATCTGTCCAGGGGGCCGCCTTCGCCACCGGTATTCCTTCAGATCTCTACGCATTTCACCGCTACACCTGAAATTCTACCCCCCTCTACAGTACTCTAGTCCACCAGTTTCAAATGCAATTCCGAGGTTGAGCCCCGGGCTTTCACATCTGACTTAATGAACCACCTGCATGCGCTTTACGCCCAGTAATTCCGATTAACGCTCGCACCCTCCGTATTACCGCGGCTGCTGGCACGGAGTTAGCCGGTGCTTCTTCTGCAGCTAACGTCAAGTGAGGCCGCTATTAACGACTCCACCTTCCTCACTGCTGAAAGTACTTTACAACCCGAAGGCCTTCTTCATACACGCGGCATGGCTGCATCAGGCTTGCGCCCATTGTGCAATATTCCCCACTGCTGCCTCCCGTAGGAGTCTGGACCGTGTCTCAGTTCCAGTGTGGCTGATCATCCTCTCAGACCAGCTAGGGATCGTCGCCTTGGTGAGCCCTTACCTCACCAACTAGCTAATCCCACCTGGGCATATCCTGACGCGAGAGGCCCGAAGGTCCCCCTCTTTGGCCCGAAGGCATTATGCGGTATTAGCCATCGTTTCCAATGGTTATCCCCCACATCAGGGCAATTTCCCAGGCATTACTCACCCGTCCGCCGCTCGACGCCCTTAACGTCCCCCGAAGGTTCAGTTAAGTCGTTTCCGCTCGACTTGCATGTGTTAGGCCTGCCGCCAGCGTTCAATCTGAGCCATGATCAAACTCTTCAATTTAAGATTTTGTTCGGCTCAATGAATACTGACTTCAAAACTACTAATGTAATTTTAAAGCTATTATCGTTCCAACAGAACGATAATGAATTGACTGTGCCAAGACTAAGTAAACTTAATCTCGTTTGGTCACTTCGTTTCATTGAAACCTAATTTGATACCGAGGTATCTAATTGGATTATCATCAACGAGTGCCCACACAGATTGATAGGTTTATATTGTTAAAGAGCGTTCTTCTTTGTGACTCACATCACTTCGGAAGAGGCAGCCATTCTAGCGTTTCATTCTCAAGTGTCAAACACTTTTTTGAATTTTTTATTTCAAACTTTTCAATCTGAAATTTGACTAGTTGGCTTTACTGTCTCACTGCTGAAGCCTTGTGGCGTCTGCCGTGTCAGTGGATGCGCATTATAGGGAGTTCCTTTTTTAAGGCAAGAGAAAAAATGGATTTTTTCAATAAAAAAGGCTTAAGTGAGCAAAAGTCACCCAAAGCCTTATTTACACCCAACTTACCCCAGCGTTATACACAATTGACTGTGGATAACTAGTCATCAGAATCAAAGAAGTAGGATATTCTCGAGCGTGGGTTTAAGTATTCGCGCACTTTATCTGGCAGTTTGTTTGGTAATACCGCGTTAACTATCTTTATCTCTTTCTCTGCAAGATCAATGATTGGTGCTTGAGTTCTTGGAACTGACGGATCATAAATAAGCACATTAGGGAAAAGAATGTTCTTAGCATTAACAGAGATAACCAGACCAACCATATCATTCGATAGTTGGACTACGGTTCCCGGTGGGTAGATCCCCATGAACTTGATTAGCAAACTGAGGTTCTCATTATTATAAAGATGTTTACAGTTCTTATATAAATGAGAAAGCGCTACATAAGGGATCTTTTGTTCCGAAGGAATATTACTGTGGCAGAGGTTGTCATAGGCATTCGCGACAGCAACAATTTGAGTTAACGGATCGATGGCCTCTTCTTTTAAGCCATCAGGGTAGCCCGAACCATCATTCAATTCATGGTGCTGAGCAATGACATTTCGCGCACTCTCTGGAAAGCTATCCATATGAGCAGCAATCTCTAATCCATATTTAGTATGCAGTTTTAGGTAATTCTTCTCAGGCTCAGTCAGTGCGGTCTGTTTACGTAAAATTGCCGTCGGTACTTTCACTTTGCCCATATCATGGAACAATGACGCAAATGCCACTTCTTTTATTTCTTGAGCATTGAGTTTTTTCGCCTTCGCAATCATCATCGCGACAACAGACACGTTGAGTGAATGAAAGTAGATATCTTCAAATTCACTTTTGCCATTCATCAAATGTAAGGTGACATTATCGTCACTCAATAACTTATCGACGATATCGTTAACTAACTGGCTCGCTTCATCAACAGCCTGCTCTGGACGATTACGAATTTTATTCATCACTGCACGCATGCGCGATAATGAACGCTCAAACTCTTTCTCACAGTTAATCACTCTGCGACGATACGCACTTAGCTTTTCAATTCGGTCTTGCTTTTCTTTCCAAAGTTTTTTCGCTTCTAACTCGGTTGCATCCGGCTTTTCACTGACTGGTTCACTTTGAGCTGAAGGAGGCAACGGCTCTGTGTCACTTTGATTTGGATTAATAAAGACGTGCTTGATACCAAGGTGGCGAATCAAGCGGATAGTTTCTTCATCTTTGACTTTGAAACTATTAAATAAGAACGGGTGCTCATTCCACTTGCAAGGAAGTCGAATGTGCAGCCCTGGCTGTAATCTGTCTACGGTAATTTTTATACTTGCCACGATATATACAACTTATCAATCTTCAACCAATTTATAATTTTAGAGTAATGAGAATTTGAATTCACTACTCATCTACTGTAATGAGAGATCAATAGCGGCTAATAGCTTTAAGTTCTGTTGTACTATTTTACTAAATCGCAATGAAGCATCCAACGGATACCAAACTGATCCTCAACCTTACCAAAGCGTGCTCCCCAAAATGTATCTTCAAGCGGCATCATGATATGTCCGCCCTCGAGCAGCTTGTCATATAGCCTAGCTTGCTCATCCAAATCGTCCAATACAATGGACAGTGCAACGTTATTACCCGTCAATTCTTTCGCGACCATACCATCGGATAACATAAGCTTCATTCCAAACGCTTCAAACTCCGCATGCATAATCCATTGAGGGTCAGCACCTTCAATCACTTGCGGTGCATCTTTAAAGAATTGCTTAGTCACAACAACGCCACCAAAGCACTTATGATAGAACTCTAGCGCCTCTTCACATCGACCAGCAAAAAACAGGTATGGGGTTAATTTGTACATTGTTTATCTCCTTGCTCTTATAAAAAGATAGACAACTTTTTGAAAAGGCGAGAGAAAACAGGAAAATTTGTCTGATAACTTTAAGATAATGACGAATTTTGAGTTGTGGTTCAAATTACGCATCTAACTCAATGTCAGTTTTTGCAATCAAGTGATTCAGCTTCACAGCCACGATACGCGCCATATCACGGATTGGAAAATGTACGAGGTTACAGTCGGATAAAGATCGGCACAGCGGGCGAATAAATTCACCACAAAAGACAAAACCCAGCGAAATCGCTGGGCCTTGAAAATGATACTTAACTTGCTATTACTTGATATTAAAGATCTGCTCTGTCTCGAGTGAGGTCATGGCGCGAACTTGTCGCCATACATAATAGAAGATCCCCATCATCATCAACATGCTTGGGATCGCAATTGCTGGGTAACTATAAAGTGTCAGCTTGCCTAGCTCTTCATTAAATGCCGCGGTACCTGCTGGACTAGTCACAATCCATGTTGCAAGGAAATAGTTCATCGCCGAAGAGAAAGCAAACGTACATGCGAACAAGTAGTTCGACTTCATTAAGCAGCGCTCAAACGCCGCTGGGTTACCTGATTGCTCTAATCGTTCTTCAATCAATGACATGTTGAGCAGTGTTGGCGTGAAGATCACCTTCTGCATAAATGGGTAACGAGTAAACGTAGATCCTAAAACCGCTAAGCCAATCAAACCAGGGATGAGCGCCTCTTTAACGGCCAACCACTGGGTATCTAGCTCAAGTAAGCCAATACCACCTGTTAATAACACACTGACAAAACCAAGTGCTGCAATGAAGTTGAATCTCTTGTTGCGAATAAGTTCCATACCGCCGTAAGCCACTGGGAAGGCTAAAGCCACAATAAGAGCTAATGCGGTACCTAAATGCTCTTCTCCACTGAACTTCATCAAAATAAAAGACGGTAGAAATACGTTGAAGAGGATCTCGAACAAGGGGTTCGACTTTTTGTTGGTCATATCACTCATAATTTCTCAGTTGAAAGCGTATCTATTAATTATACTCGGAGAGATTGTTCCTTGCTCAGCCTCAGATGTAAAGCCCTACGATTTCACGCACTGTAAACTTATGTGACACAGTGTTGTTGCTCTGCGCTTGAATCACTCATTTTCACTGCCCTAAAAACGACGAAAGGCCGCTAAAAATTGCGACCTTTCTATAGGGGAAGCGATAAGGCAACGCTACCTATACCCCAGATACAATAAAGCCCCGACTTTTGTCGAGGCTTTATCATTTGAATATGGTACCGGTAGGCGGACTTGAACCGCCACGCCCGAAGGCAACGGATTTTGAATCCGTCGTGTATACCAATTTCACCATACCGGCATTATCTTGAGGCATTAGCCTGTCGATGTTTGGCATTATACGTATGCCGATGATTCCTGCAAGTGCAAAAGACTGAATTGCTTGCCGTTTGCCGATAAAATCGCCATAAATTGATAAGCTGTGCGCAAGCTCTCTTTTCAGATCTAAACTGAAGCTTTATTCTTTCGCCTTATTTTATTTTGGTAAGTGGGTTTTATGTCAACAACTGACACGTTGCCACCAGCAGGGCTGTTTCGCCGTCTGGGAGCACTCTTTTATGATGGGCTAATTATCATCGCGGTTGAGATGATGGCGGCAGGCATCATCATCGCTATTTTACATGCGTTAATGGCAATGGGGATTTTCAATGTCGGTGGTTACGCTGATGTGAGCGATTTTCTCACCAACCATCCTATTTGGAGCCCGGTCTACACGGCTTACTTAGCGTTTGTTTGGATCTATTTCTTTGTCTATTTCTGGACTCGCGCAGGTCAAACACTCGGCATGCGCGCTTGGAAATTGCACCTACGTAGTAATGACGGAACCGCTGTTTCAGTGACTCAAGCCTTGATCCGTATTAGTACTTCAGGCTTTGGCTTAGCAAACTTCACCGTTCCACTTGATCCTCAAAAGCGCGGCTTTCACGATATTTGGGCTAAGACTCAAGTCGTCGTATTGCCAAAAGCAAACTAGATCGATTCTAGAGTGATGCAAAAAAAGGAAGGCCAGCGCCTTCCTTTTCAATTCCTGTCGGATCCGGGTTCTATTAGTCGACTTTAAGCTCTTTTAGCATCGTTTCAGGTAATGCTAGCTCATCGTTTTTATTAACCGAAATACCAGACTTTAGAATCACTTCAGCAATCTGCTTCGCTTCATCAAGAGAGTGCATTGCTGCGGTACCACATTGATATTCATTCAGCTCAGGGATCTTGTTCTGGCTTTCAACTTTCAATACATCCTGCATTGCAGCTAACCAAGCATCCGCAACTTGCTGTTCTTGCGGTGTACCAATTAGGCTCATGTAGAAACCAGTACGACAGCCCATTGGCGAGATATCGATGATCTCAATGCTCTCACCGTTTAAGTGATTACGCATAAAGCCTGCGTAAAGGTGCTCTAGCGTGTGGATGCCTTTCTCAGACAGAATATCTTTATTTGGTGCAGTAAAACGCAGGTCAAATACCGTAATCGTATCGCCTTTTGGGGTGGTCATTGTTTTCGCTACACGTACAGCAGGTGCATTCATACGCGTGTGATCTACGGTAAAACTATCTAATAACGGCATTGTCCTTCTCCATGTTAACTGCTCTTAAAAGAACCAGCTTCGATTGTCTTCTAATTCTTGTCGACACTGCTTGAGTTGCCAACCATAATCTTTTGCTTGCTGTTCAACGCGACGTGCAACTTTAATCAACGTTGGTTTCGCTTGGTAACTTTTTCTTTTAAAACCACCACGTCCTTCGTGGTAGGCCAAATATTGATTGTAAGCATCCCATTTAGAAACGCCAAGCTGCCTTTGCGTCTCATGGGTATACCAACCAATAAACATTAAGGCATCGGCGAAATCAGTTCTTGAACCGCCATGCCCTGTCGCATCTTGGAAATCATCCCATGCAGGGTCTTGCGCTTGTGCATACCCATAAGCACTACTGACACGCCCCCAAGGAATAAAACCTAATAAATAATCCTTAGGCGGCCTTGCATCGTGGCGATAGCTACTTTCTTGCTTCACAAAGGCCATCGCGACTTGAACGGGCGTCCCCCATTTCTCTTGCATATCAAGTGCATCGTCATACCAGCCTGGTTTCTCACGAAAGATTTCGCATAGGTTGGACTGATTTTTCGGCGGGGCTGTAGCACAGCCACTCAACACGATAGTGCCAATGATAGGGAGCAATAGCTTTTTCACGCTCAACCTACGCTTTCAAATATGCAAAGTAGTCAGTAAGAAACTCATCAAAGTTTAAGCTGTCTGCTTCTTCCACTTGCTGCTGAGCAATACGAGAGCGTTCCACTTCCTGCTCCATTTCTTGCTCACTATAGACTCGATACTGATGGTCTAAATGCTGATTACGGTACTGCTTACCAAACGCGCAACCCACTTTGCCTAGACCACCATGGTGTTTAGTGTCCGCCAATAGCTGACCTGAAATAGTCAGCTCTGGATTATCAATCCAAGAGAGTAATTTAAAGCACACCGCTTGATAGTCATCACCGCCATTTGCGGCATCCATTTGCTCAGCAATCTGAACCAAATCGACAAATACACGCTTAGCCCAGTTTTGCAGTGTCAGCACTTCACCTCGGCAACCGATTTGCAGTTCTAGGCCTGGCTTACGGCCTTCCGCAATCACTTTGTTCCAGTTTTCACTCCAACATGCCTGCTCACAGTAATCCATAGGTTCAGAGTCAGTCAGCGCTGCCCACGCTAAGAATAGGTCTAAGAAACGAACTTGATCTTCATTAATGCCTACCGAACTGTATGGATTAACGTCGAGTGCGCGAACTTCGATGTACTCAACACCACCTCTCGCTAACGCTTCTGAAGGTTTTTCACCTGATTTGGCAACACGCTTGGGACGAATAGGTGCGTACAGTTCATTTTCAATCTGCAGTACATTACTGTTCAGTTGACGGTACTCATCATCAACCTTGACGCCAATTTCAGCAAATTCTTCTGATGGCGTGCGAATAGCCGTATTCAGGCCATCCAGATACTCATCTAAGCTATTGAAACCGATCTTCAATGAGCTCTGTGCGCTGTTGGTATAGCCTAAATCACTCATACGTAGTGAGGTCGCATTGGGTAAGAACAAGGTTCCACCAATTTTTTCAAACGGCAGAGTTGTCTCTCGCCCTTGGATGAACGATGAACATAACGCAGGAGATGCACCAAAGAAGTACGGGATTAACCAGCCAAAGCGGTAATAGTTTCGGATCAGACCAAAGTAAGCTTCTGACTTACTGTCCTGACGCTGCTGTTGTGATTGCTCACCAAACAATTGGTCCCAAAATATTTCTGGGAATGAGAAATTAAAATGAACACCAGAAATAATTTGCATCAAACTACCGTAACGTCTTTTTAGACCTTCGCGGTATAGGGTTTTCATCTTGCCTGAATTTGACGAGCCATATTGCGCTAAGTTGATGTCATCTTCCTCACCAACAAAACACGGCATCGAAAGCGGCCACATTTTCTCTTCACCTAACTTGGTTTGAGTAAAATGATGAATATCTTCTAGCTGCGCTGTGAGTGTCGAGATGTCCGTCGAAACTGGCGTGATGAACTCCAATAGAGATTCAGAGAAGTCTGTCGTTATCCAGTTATTGGCATAAGCCGAACCCAACTCACTTGGGTGAGGGGTAGTAGCGAGGTGACCATCTTGTTGGTAGCGTAGCGTCTCGCGCTCGACACCACGTCCAAAACTCTTAAATACTTCTGGGTTTTGTGCAACTCGCTCAAGTCGCGCAGCAAATTCAGTCAAAATGAGGTTCGCTTATATCAATGGTTTGGTAGTGATACCAAACTGGCTATACAAAATTTCATAAAGGGTGAGCGTTGTCACCCTTTCGCATGCACTATGTTATGTGTACTCTAACGGATGATTTCAAGCTCTTCTATCGGAATATGCAAACTTTCTAGTTGCGGTTTCAGCGTTTTCTTATCCCCTACAACGATAATTTGGTAGTCATCAGGGTTAAACCACTTACTTGCTAGTCCATCAAGGGTTGGCTTTTGGACCGATTCAACAATCTCATTGCGTTGCTTCAGGTAATCTTCATCCAAGCTATAAGCTAAAATACTATTAAGTAGCCCTGCTTTCTGTGAAGGCGTTTCATATTTTAGTGCATCTTGTTGACCGACTGCTAAGCGTAAAAATTTCATTTCATCGTCAGTCATTCCACTCTCACTGTATTGCGCCAGCTCTTTCTTCATTTCAAGAATCGATGGAATCGTCGAGTCTGCGCGTACTTGAGCAGAGTAAACAATCGCTCCCACTTCTCTATTAGACGCTAAATAACCGCTAGCACCATAAGTGTAACCTTTGTCCTCTCTGAGGTTTTGGTTGATGCGGCTATTGAAGTTACCCGCGAGATTAAAGTTCGCTAGCTGAGTAAGGTAAACTTCACCAGTGGCATCAAACGGCAGGCCTTGACGGACCATACGCACAACGCTCTGCGGAGCTCCCGGTTTATCAACTAGGAAGATTTTCTGCTGAGCAAGGGGCTTCACTAGTTGAGGCCTTAATAGCGGCGCAATTTCTCCCTGCCAAGCATCGATAAAGGCCAGTTCTTGTTTAATTTGGCGCTTAGAGATGTCACCAACAACAACAATTTGTGCGCCTTGTGGTGTGTAATGCTGTTTGTAGAAAGCTTTAACATCATCAAGCGTCAACTTAGCGACTGAGGCTTCGGTACCATCCGTTGGACGCTGATAAACAGAGCCTGAGAAGAGTACTTGGCGTGTTGCTTGAGATGCTAACCAGCTTGGTTTTTGATGCTGATAGACCAAGCCTTCCAGCATCTGCTTCTGGATTCGCTCAAAATCTTGCTCGCGGAACGCTGGCTTGAAGAGTATTTCCTCAACCAACGTTAGGGTTTCGGTGAGGTTCTTCTCTAAACTTGATACTGAAATACTAGTGGTATAGTTACCTGCATTAATCGAGATACTACTACCAAGTGTATTTAGCTGAGCTTCGAGTTCTTCTAGCGATGAATCTGACGTCGCTTCTTGCATCATTGCCGCTGTCAGATTCGCTAAGCCTTCTTTACCACTCTGTACATAGCGTTCACCTGCTGGGAAGCTGATCTCTAGCTGCACAGTTGGCGTTTCAGAACTGACAGTCCCGAGTAACTCAGCGCCATTATCGAAATATAAGCGATAGAGTTCTGGCATCTGCGCTTTCACCCCTTCCGCCACTTCTGGCATCACTGAGCGGTCAAAATCATCGCTTGCTTTACGATACGCTAATTGATCGTCGGTGATTTTTTGGTATTCCGGTAGCGTTCGTGGTGGCGTAACAAAATTGGCCGGCGCTGCGGCTAGCTCAGTTTTTCCACGAGGAACCACGCTTAGCGCGACCTTATGATGGCCATTGACGTAAGTTTTATAGGCATCCATTACTGATTCAGGGGTAACGGAGCGAATCTGCTCTAATTGCGACTGAATTCGATCTGGCGTATTGAAGAAGGTTTCATTCGACGCCAACTGTGACACTTTGCCACGTACACTTTGCAAGGCGAAAACGGCATTGGCTTCGGCCATTCCTGTGATCTGCTCAAGTCGCTTATCATCCACACCTTTTGCTTCAAATTCAGCTAACGTCTGCATTAATTCTTGGTAGAGAGGCTTCAACGCCCCTTTCTCACCAGACGGCGCCATTGCATAAACATAGAAAGTACATGACAACTCAGTACAATCTTGAAATGCACCCGCATCGACCGCTTTTTGCGTTTTAACTAATTTTTGATAGAGCAAGCTGTTGGCACCGCTCCCTAATACATTGGCTAACGCATTGAGTGACGCTTGCTCCTCAGCACCGTTATATTTCGTTGGCCAACCAATCATTAACATTGGCTGTTGAATACGGTCTTCAAGCGTGACGTAGCGATCTTCCGACAAGCTAGCAGGTTGCTTTGGCGCTTGCTCAACTTCTGGACCCGTTGGAATTGAACCAAAGTACTTACTCACCCACTCCAAGGTTTGTTCGGTGTCGATATCACCACCAATGGTCAATACCGCATTATTTGGCCCGTACCAGCGTAAGAAGAAGGCTTTAAGATCATTCACATCGACACGATCAAGATCCTCGACATAACCAATGGTCTGCCACGAATACGGATGACCTTCTGGATACATCGCTTCACCCATTTTTTCCCACATCAAACCATAAGGGCGGTTATCGTAGTTCTGGGCACGTTCGTTTTTGACCGTATCGCGCTGAATCTCAAACTTACGCTGTGAAACTGCATCGAGTAAGAAGCCCATACGATCAGACTCTAGCCACAACATTTTCTCTAGCTGGTTCGACGGAACCGTTTCAAAGTAATTGGTACGGTCACGATTTGTCGTACCATTTAACGTACCGCCAGCCTCAGTAATGATCTTGAAGTGCTGTTGATCACCAACGTTTTCACTGCCTTGAAACATCATATGTTCAAAAAAGTGGGCAAAACCTGATTTACCGACTTGCTCGCGAGCCGAACCGACGTGATAAGTCACATCGACATGGACCAAAGGATCTGAGTGATCGGGAGATAAAATAACGGTTAAACCATTGTCGAGCTCATACTTAGAGTATGGAATCATCGCCTTACCGGGTTGAGCATCCACTTCTTCAACAAGTGTTACGCCTTCCGGTAGAGAGGAAAAAAATGGAACTGAAGGTAGGTTATTCGAAGCACAACCATAAAGTGCGACAAGAGAAAATGCACCAAGCCAAATCTTTCTCATGACATCCCCTTAAAAGAATCCGTAAAAAATTGCTGCTAGAGCAGTATAACGCAGCGCTTTACCGATTAAGATCAACCAAAAACATGGCCAAAAGCGCATACGAAGCCATCCAGCGGCTAAACATAACGGGTCGCCAATCACAGGCAACCAACTAAAAATTAAAGACCAATAGCCGTATTTATTCAGCCACTTTAGAGCTTTATGACCATGTTTTTCATTTTGAGTTCGATTTGGTAGCCATAAGCCTAGCCAATAGTTGGTCAAGCCACCTAAGGTATTACCTAAGGTGGCAACTAAAATGATCATAAAAGTGGAGTATTGGTTTAAGCTGAGAGTCGCAATTAAACTGGCCTCAGAACCGCCGGGCAGCAAGGTAGCACTCAGGAAACCGCTAAAAAACAGTACCCAAAGTGCGGAATCAGAAAACCATAAAGCGAAGGATTCAAAAGCGCTATTAAACGCTTCTAGCATTGCATATCAAGCAAGATCTTGCCTCTCGTATGTCCCGTTTCGATTTGTCGATGAGCTTCGCTCACCTCGCTCATGGCAAATACCTGTTGGATTTCAGTTTTCACCAATCCAACACTGACCATGTACAGCAGTGCATCAAGCTGTTCCGGATTCGGATCAACCAACATTCCCGATGCTTCAAAGCCAAGCATTTTAGCCTTTTCGCAAATAAGCTCAGCACTTAAGGTCGGTACTGTGACAACTTTACCACCATCTTTCAAGCACTTGAGAGCATCAAGTGCGGCATCGCCACCAACTAAATCAATAAGCACATCTGCTTCTTCAACGCGTTCTGAAACCGGCGCAAATTGATAATTCACAGCATGAGCCCCTAACGTCGCCATATAATCTAGGTTCGCTTCACTACATGTCGTAAAGACTTCCGCTTTAGCAGCAACGGCAACTTGAATTGCGATATGGCCTACACCACCGGCACCAGCTAGAATAAGGACGCGATCCCCTTCATTAACACCCGCTTTGTCTAACGCTTGTAGTGCCGTTTGTCCTGCAAGAGGAAGCGCTGCCGCCGCCTCGAGGGTAATAGAATCTGGTACCAAACTAAGTGCACTTTCAGGTACTGAGATATACTGGCTATAGCCTCCACCTACTAATGGAAAACCGATAAAGCCTGCGACGTTGTCGCCAACACAAAAACGCTCAGCACCTTGACCTAGAGTGATCACCTCACCTGAAATATCATAACCAGGCACCCATGGAAGGTTATCTTTATTTTCCGAAGCGGCCCAGCCAAGACCTGCCCGCGTTTTGACATCGATAGGATTCACACCAGCAAAGTGGACTTTAACTATGACTTCCCCTGCTTTAGGTTGTGGCATTGAAGAAGTTTGAACAACGAGAACTTCTGGGTCTCCGAACTCAGAGATAGCGATTTGTTTGTTTTCCATTTCTTTTATTCCCTACCGATACAAAAAAGGGATGCGAAAGCATCCCTTTGAATATATACCATTTATTGATGACAAGTTAACCACTTGCTCTCAATTTGACCATTAATTAACGTGAACTTTTATTACCCGACAAGTGCGAGCAAGATACCTGCAGCTACCGCTGAACCTAGTACACCCGCCACGTTAGGTCCCATCGCGTGCATAAGTAGGAAATTTTGCGGGTTAGCATCAAGACCAACCTTGTTTACAACTCGTGCAGCCATTGGTACCGCAGAAACACCTGCCGCGCCAATCAGTGGATTGATGTCTTCTTTCGAGAACTTGTTAAGTACTTTAGCCATTAATACACCGCCTGCAGTACCAATACTGAAAGCAACCGCACCTAGCGCCAAAATACCTAATGTTTCTACATTTAAGAATTCTTCAGCTTGCAGCTTAGAGCCAACACCAAGACCGAGGAAGATGGTCACAATGTTAATCAACTCATTTTGTGCCGTTTTCGACAAACGATCCACCACGCCAGCTTCACGCATCAAGTTACCTAAACAGAACATACCGACTAACGGTGTCGCTGAAGGCAGGAACAAGATCGTCATCAACAGTACAGCAAGTGGGAATAAGATCTTTTCCCCTTTACCAACATGACGCAACTGAGCCATCTGAATTTTACGCTCTTCAGGTGATGTCAGTGCTTTCATGATTGGTGGCTGAATAATCGGCACCAAAGCCATATAACTGTATGCCGCAACCGCAATCGCACCAAGAAGATCAGGTGATAACTTACTTGCTAAGAAGATTGCTGTCGGGCCATCCGCACCACCGATAATTGCAATCGATGCGGCATCTGGCATGCTAAATTCCATACCAGGTACGTAGTTAAGTAAGATCGCACCAAACAGTGTTGCGAAAATACCGAACTGAGCCGCAGCACCCAGCCATAGTGTTTTCGGGTTAGCGATCAAGGCACCGAAATCTGTCATCGCGCCTACGCCCATGAAGATCAGCAGTGGGAAGATACCTGACTCAATACCGACGTAATAAACGTAGTAAAGAAGTCCGCCTTCTTCGGTAAACCCTGCATTGGGAATGTTTGCGAGGATCGCACCAAAACCAATCGGCAATAACAGCAAAGGCTCAAAACCCTTGCGAATCGCCAAGAATAACAAGGCACAACCCACCAAGATCATACAGATCTGGCCAAACTCGAAGTTAGCGATCCCTGTTTCTGACCATAAGGTCATTAATCCTTCCATGATCGCCCCTTACGCCAAGCTAAGCAGTGGAGCACCAACCGTCACAGAATCACCTTCTTTGACGTGAAGATCTTGAACAATACCACCACGGGCAGCTCGTACTTCGGTTTCCATCTTCATTGCTTCAAGGATAAGGAGTACATCCCCTTCTTCCACCTGCGCACCACTTTGAACATTCACTTTAAAAATGTTACCAGCAAGAGGGGCTGGAACCATTTCAGAGTTAGCTGCCGGAGCAGCAGGTGCTGCCGCTTGAGGCGTTGCTGCTGATGGCGCAACCGAGGTTAGTTGCCCCTGAGGTCCTACTTCAACATCGTATACTTGACCATCAACCTTAACGCTGTATGCCTCAATACTACCTTGTGCAGGTTGAGCTTGTGGTGCTACCGGAGCTTCTTCTAGCCAAGGGGCTGGCTCAAATGCGTCTGGATTATGACGATTCTTAAGGAATTTAAGGCCTACTTGTGGGAATAGCGCATAAGTCAGTACATCATCAACGGTGTCTTCCGCTAGAGAAATACCGTCTTCTTTCGCTTTGTTTAGCAGCTCATCGGTCAGAGAGGTCATTTCCGCATCTAGAAGGTCTGCAGGGCGACAAGTAATAGCTTCCGCACCATCCAATACTTTTGCTTGTAAAGCAGCGTTAAGTTCAGCAGGTGCTGCACCATATTCGCCTTTTAGTAGGCCCGCGGTCTCTTTAGTGATGCTCTTATAACGCTCGCCCGTTAGCACGTTGATAACCGCTTGAGTGCCCACGATCTGTGAGGTTGGAGTAACGAGAGGAATGTAACCTAGATCTTCACGTACGCGAGGGATCTCTTCCAACACTTCATCCAACTTGTCTGCTGCACCTTGCTCTTTTAGCTGGCCTTCCATATTGGTCAGCATGCCACCAGGCACTTGAGCAATCAGGATACGAGAATCAACGCCTTTCAACTGGCCCTCAAACTTCGCATATTTCTTGCGAACTTCACGGAAGTAAGCAGCAATAGGCTCAATTTGGTCAAGCTTAAGGTTGGTATCACGCTCTGTACCTTGCAGCATAGCGACAACCGTTTCAGTTGGCGTGTGACCGTAGGTGCAGCTCATTGATGAGATAGCGGTATCAAGAATATCAACACCCGCTTCCACTGCTTTCACGGCTGTAGCCGTAGAAAGGCCAGTTGTCGCATGACAGTGCAGCGCAAGTGGAACATCACATGACGCTTTGATACGTGAGATAAGATCTTCCGCTTCGTAAGGCTTGAGTAAGCCTGACATATCCTTAATACATAATGAGTGACAACCTAAGTCTTCAAGACGTTTCGCTAAATCAACCCATGTATCCGTGTTATGTACCGGACTTGTGGTGTAAGACAGCGTGCCTTGAGCATGAGCACCAACGTCAACCGCCGCTTTCACTGCTTTCTCAAAGTTACGTACATCATTCATCGCATCAAAGATACGAAATACATCCATGCCGTTAGCGTGAGCACGCTCGACAAATTTTTCAACCACATCATCTGCATAGTGGCGGTAACCTAATAGGTTTTGGCCACGAAGTAGCATTTGCATTGGTGTGTTTGGCATTGCTTTTTTTAACGCACGTAGACGTTCCCAAGGGTCTTCACCTAAGAATCGAATACAAGAATCAAACGTTGCTCCGCCCCATGTTTCTAGAGACCAGTAACCGACCTTATCCAGTTCCTCTGCGATAGGTAACATATCCTCAAGACGCATACGAGTCGCAAATAGCGATTGATGGGCGTCACGAAGGACCACGTCCGTTAAAGCTAGTGGTTTAGACATGCTCATTAACTCCTTTTAATCCTTACAAATACTATTTAGCTGTCGAGGTACGGTACTGATGTACCGCGGCAGAGATTGCCGCCACGACGTTTGGGCTAACAGTAGATGAAGGTGATTGAACTTTATTATTTTGATGTGGTGTAGCGATCGGCGCAGGTACTTCTTCTGGTACCAGTTTTGACATGAGCCGAACGAGATAGACAAGAATAGTGAGGAATATAAACACTACAATCATCCCTGTTAGCATCAGGGTTGCAGCGTCTACTAGCAGGCTTCCAATATTATCCATTTTTGCATCCTTTCTTTGTCATCCTGACAACGGCATTAGGTGTCTTGCTAAAAACTTCATGTTTTATCACGGCAAAGCACTAACGTTTTCCACCATGGGTGGCATTCTTGTTGACAGAACATTCAATAAAATCCTGACAATAGGCTTAGGATTATCTCGATTGGTTAAACTTTGTCAATTTTGTTTAAAGGGCTATTGAGGATAAAGCACAAATCTAGGGAATTATTCGACACAGAAATCACATAAATCTGAAATATAAGATCTATCAAGCATAAATAACTGCGAGTTTTAATGCATTTTAGTGGTCAAGGGGGACTAAGGGGAGGAACAATAAATGATATATGAAATTACTATAATAAACAGTAACTTGAAATCAAGATGTTTAAAATATGTTGCTAAAATGTAAAAAGCCCTGCTGTTTCTAGCAGGGCTTTTCAATAAGTGGCGCGTCCTGGAGGATTCGAACCTCCGACCGCCTGGTTCGTAGCCAGGTACTCTATCCAGCTGAGCTAAGGACGCACGGTTTTCGATATCAACTTGAGTCAATATCAGGATTGCCATTTATGTAAATGAAACCCTAAAGAGTGGCGCGTCCTGGAGGATTCGAACCTCCGACCGCCTGGTTCGTAGCCAGGTACTCTATCCAGCTGAGCTAAGGACGCGCAGTTTTCGATATCAACTTGAGTCAATATCAGGATTGCCATTTATGTAAATGAAACCCTAAAGAGTGGCGCGTCCTGGAGGATTCGAACCTCCGACCGCCTGGTTCGTAGCCAGGTACTCTATCCAGCTGAGCTAAGGACGCGCAGTTTTCGATATCGACTTACATCAATATCAGGATTTCTATTTATACAAATAAAACCCTAAAGAGTGGCGCGTCCTGGAGGATTCGAACCTCCGACCGCCTGGTTCGTAGCCAGGTACTCTATCCAGCTGAGCTAAGGACGCGCAGATTTTGATATCGAAGTTCATCAATATCAGGGTTTCTATTTTATACAAAAGAAAACCTAAAGAGTGGCGCGTCCTGGAGGATTCGAACCTCCGACCGCCTGGTTCGTAGCCAGGTACTCTATCCAGCTGAGCTAAGGACGCGCAATGTTCTCGAAAACGAGAAGTGCGAAGCATATCACACTTTTTATTCTTCTTAAAATCAAATAGCTCTAAAAACAAAAAAATTGACCATAGGCCAATTAATGGCGGTGAGGGAGGGATTCGAACCCTCGATACGGTATCAAGCCGTATACTCCCTTAGCAGGGGAGCGCCTTCAGCCTCTCGGCCACCTCACCGTTTTATTCCCTGGTAAGGAAATTATGGCGCGTCCTGGAGGATTCGAACCTCCGACCGCCTGGTTCGTAGCCAGGTACTCTATCCAGCTGAGCTAAGGACGCGCTATGCTTTCTTGCTAAAGAAAGTTGTTTTAAAGCTCTTCAAAAGAAGAAGTGCAAGAATGGCGGTGAAGGAGGGATTCGAACCCTCGATACGGTATCAAGCCGTATACTCCCTTAGCAGGGGAGCGCCTTCAGCCTCTCGGCCACCTCACCGTCTTGCGGAGGCACATATTACGATTTACCAAAAATATGTCAAACATTTTCTTGGCAAAAATAGCAAAAAGTCTTTCAACCGTTGGCTATTTAATCAAAGCGGTGCTAATTCGCTCTTTTTCTTATAAATAGATGCCGTACACATACAAAAAAAGCTGACAAACTGTCAGCCTCTTCTTTGTAATTAGTAGTTGCCAGATGCAACGTTACCATTACCTTTTTCTGCCTGAATGCGCATGTAAATTTCTTCACGGTGAACAGACACTTCTTTCGGTGCATTAACACCGATACGTACTTGGTTACCTTTCACACCTAGTACAGTTACTGTTACTTCATCACCGATCATTAGAGTTTCGCCAACGCGGCGAGTTAAAATTAGCATTCTGTGCTCCTTGAGTAATCTCTGATTTATCTTGCTACGAGGCTATTATCCAACAAAAGTTATATTTTCGTAAACTCAATTGTGGCTCGAATCTAGCCTAAAAAGGCATGTTTTTGCAGGCAATCGACTGCCTCTGAAGAAGTTATGTAAGCATCATGCAGTATGTTAGCCGCTTTGTCGACACATTCTGGTAACAGTATCAACATAAGTGACTGAGTACTCACCGCATAATGTTTGACATGAATACCTTGCTCAGTGAGTAAAGCAAATGACCTTTCAACCAGTCCTTCAACCTTTAGGCCCACAGCGGTCAGCAAACTTACCGTCTCACTATTACGGATTTTGTCTTTGAAAACCAGTTCCAGTTTTGAATAAGCATCACCTTTTACAACAACACCTATCCATTCTGGATGCTCGATCACATTCCAGATGGTTACACCTAACATCTGACATTGCTTTTTCAAGCCACACAACATGTCCGGCTCGATTTGAATCAAACACATATCACGCTGAATCGCGACTCCGCACACTGAAGTCAAACACTCCTGCCCTTTCACCAAGCTACCACCGTCGGTGTCAAAGGTTGAAAGAACGCGCAGTGGTACATTGTGCTGCCATGCGTACTGTACCGACGGAAGGTGCAAAACTTTGGCGCCTTTACGTGCCATCTCTTCCATCGACGGGAAATCAATCACATCTAGTTTCTGCGCATTGGGAACCACACGCGGGTCACAGGTATAGATACCATCAACATCGGTAAAGATTTGACACTCTGTCGCGTTAAGCGCACCCGCAAGTGTGACAGCACTGGTATCAGAACCACCTCTGCCTAACGTAGTGATATCCCCATTTTCATTAATACCTTGAAAACCTGCCACAATGACAATTTGGTCTTGTGCTAATAGCTGGTTTATCGTGGTGGTATCAATGTGTTTAATCGTCGCATCATTGTGATTATTGTCCGTCACAATATTTGCTTGAGCTCCGGTAAGTGAGCGAGCTGAATAGCCCATTTTATTCAGTGCCATCGCCAATAATGCCATCGACACTTGCTCACCAGCAGAGAGCAAAACATCAAGTTCGCGCGCGGTAGGTACACTATCTACCTGCTTAGCTAAATCCATCAGCCGGTTTGTTTCACCAGACATTGCAGATACAACTACGACAACTTGATTACCATCATCTTTCGCCTTAATGATGTGTTTAGCAACCGTATGGATCCTTTCAATTGAACCCACCGATGTTCCGCCAAACTTTTGCACGATAAGGGGCTTGTTCACCAGTCTTCACCTTCCCGAGAGCAAAGTCTCATTCGAACCACATTCAATATGTTGAATATTGCCTGTAGTAGTAATAACAAAAACCAAGTCATTTAATCGGCACTTGGTATATGAGCCAATTAAACCACTTGGTTAGGACAAAAAAATTACGCTCAATCAAACAAGTGATTGAGCGTAAATATTTATAACGTTAGTTTTATAGGCGTTCTTCTAGCCATGGTTGCACAGACTGGATAGCATCAGGCAGCGCAGCAACATCAGTACCACCTGCTTGAGCCATATCTGGACGACCACCACCTTTACCACCAACTTGCTCAGCAACCATCTTAACTAGGTCGCCCGCTTTCACTTTGCCAATAAGATCTTTAGTTACGCCAGCAATTAGGCCAATCTTATCGTCGTTGATGTTAGCCAGTAGAATCACACCACTACCGACTTGGTTTTTGATGTCATCAACCATAGTACGTAGGTTTTTGTTATCCGCACCTTCTAGAGCAGCAACTAACACCTTAGTACCGTTGATATCCTGAACTTTACCCATGATGTTTGCGCTTTCCGCAGCAGCCATCTTGTCTTTAAGTTTCTGGATCTCTTTCTCTAGAGATTTCGCTTTTTGCGCCGATTCAACAAGTTTCTCTTCGTATTTCGCTTGTTGTTCTTCGATTGCATCTAATGCTGCTTCGCCAGTTACCGCTTCGATACGACGGATACCTGCTGCGATACCACCTTCAGAGGTAATCTTAAACAGACCAATATCGCCCGTGTTGGAAGCGTGGATACCACCACAAAGCTCCGTTGAGAACTCGCCCATAGATAGTACGCGAACTTCATCATCGTACTTCTCACCGAACAGTGCCATTGCACCTTTCTGCTTAGCAGATTCGATGTCCATGATGTTTGTTTCAATCACGTGGTTGCGACGAACTTGAGCATTCACAAGACGCTCAACTTCTTTCAGTTCCGCTGGCGTTACCGCTTCTAGGTTTGAGAAGTCAAAACGTAGGTTTTCAGGTTTAACAAGCGAACCTTTCTGAGCAACGTGCTCACCAAGTACTTGGCGTAGAGCTGCGTGAAGTAAGTGCGTTGCTGAGTGGTTTAGAGAGATAGCCGCGCGACGCTCTGCATCGACAACTGCTTCAACTTCATCACCTTTCGCTAGTACACCTTCCGCTAACACGCCGTGGTGCGCAATTGCGTTACCTAGCTTCTGAGTATCTTCTACTTTGAATAGACCTGACTCAGTTTTAAGTACACCAGCATCACCACATTGACCGCCTGATTCTGCGTAGAATGGTGTTTCACTAAGGATGATGATCGCTTTGTCGCCCGCCGATAGAGATTCAGCCGCTTCACCTTCAACGAAGATTTCAGCTACATTGCTGTTACCTTGAGTACCTGCGTATCCACAGAATTCAGTTTCAGCTTCAGTTTTGATCGTTGCGTTATAGTCAGTACCGAATTGGCCTGCTTCACGAGCACGTTGACGCTGCTCTTCCATCGCTTTCTCGAAGCCCGCTTCATCGATAGTGAAATCACGCTCACGAGCAACGTCGTTAGTTAAGTCAGCAGGGAAACCGTAAGTGTCGTAAAGCTTGAATACGGTTTCACCGTCAAGTTCTTTACCTTCAAGTGCATCTAGTGCTTCATTAAGGATAACCATGCCACGCTCTAGTGTGCGGCCAAAGTTTTCTTCTTCAATTCGAAGTACTTTTTCAACAACAGCTTGTTGCTTCTTAAGTTCGTCAGCTGCGCTGCCCATCACTTCAGCCAATACACCCACAAGTTTGTGGAAGAATACGCCTTGTGCACCTAACTTGTTACCGTGGCGAACTGCACGACGAATAATACGACGCAGAACGTAACCGCGACCTTCGTTTGAAGGCATGACACCATCAGCGATGAGGAATGAACAAGAACGGATGTGGTCAGCAATCACACGTAGCGATTGGTTCGAAAGGTCTTCGTGACCAACAACCTCTGCTGTTGCTTTGATTAGCTTTTGGAAAACATCGATTTCGTAGTTTGAGTGAACGCCTTGCATGATTGCAGAAATACGCTCGATACCCATACCTGTATCAACAGCAGGCTTAGGTAGTGGTTCCATCGTGCCATCAGCATGACGGTTGAACTGCATAAATACGTTGTTCCAGATCTCGATGAAACGGTCACCGTCTTCTTCAGGTGTACCAGGGCGACCACCCCAGATGTGCTCACCGTGATCGTAGAAAATTTCAGTACATGGACCACAAGGACCTGTGTCACCCATTGTCCAGAAGTTATCTGATTCGAACTGCTTACCGCCTTCTTTGTCGCCGATACGAACGATACGATCAGCAGGCACGCCTACTTTTTGGTTCCAGATATCGAATGCTTCGTCATCTGTCTCGTATACCGTTACCAATAGACGATCTTTTGGTAGCTGTAGCGTTTCAGTTAGGAATTCCCACGCAAAAGCAATCGCGTCTTCTTTGAAGTAATCGCCAAAGCTAAAGTTACCTAGCATTTCGAAGAAAGTATGGTGACGAGCTGTAAAACCAACGTTCTCAAGGTCGTTATGTTTACCACCCGCACGTACACAACGCTGAGCCGTAGTTGCTCGTGTGTAGGCACGCTTTTCGGCGCCTAAGAAGCAATCTTTAAATTGGTTCATACCTGCATTTGTAAATAGCAGGGTTGGATCGTTATGTGGAACCAACGATGAACTGTCTACGATTTGGTGTCCTTTGCTTTCAAAGAACTTAAGGAACGCGTTACGAACCTCATCAGTGCTCATGTACATGCAGCTCTTCCTG
Organism: Vibrio orientalis CIP 102891 = ATCC 33934; assembly: GCF_000176235.1. Lineage (NCBI taxonomy): Bacteria > Pseudomonadati > Pseudomonadota > Gammaproteobacteria > Vibrionales > Vibrionaceae > Vibrio > Vibrio orientalis. The sequence continues at coordinate 2,129,625 of NZ_ACZV01000005.1, forward strand.
AAAATAGTCGAGTTAGAATTTTGCGCTATTGTAGATCATGGTTAACGCTACGACTAGTTTTCTTGCATAAAAGAGCTTTTTGCCTGGGCAATTGAAACTAAATAGTCAAATTGAAGGGAGTTTTTGCTCTCAATCCTCACTCTCTGAACTGAGTGCATAGCTGATTTGCTCAAAGCTATAACCGCGATATTGGAGAAAACGCACCTGTTTTGCATACTCTTTTTGGTCTTTTGCTTTGATTCCTTTAAATTTCTTCTCCGCAGCACTTTTAGCGAGTTCAAACCAATCCTGCGGTTCTTCTTCCATGGCTTTTTCAATCACGGATTCTGCAACTCGCTTTTGATTTAGCTCTTGGCGAATACGGCGCTCACCATGCCCTTTATAGACATGCTGTCTCACTTGGCTTTTCGCGTAACGAAGATCATCTAAATAATTATGATCTAAGCAAAAATTAATCGCTTCTTGAATCGCGTCATCTTCATAACCTTTCAAGCTGAGTTTCTGATACATCTCATACTCACCATGATCACGGCGACTGAGCAGTTGAATAGCGGCTTCTTTGCTCGACAGTGTTGGTGGTTTTCTTTGGAACATGTCGGATTAAATTCTCATATTCTAAATACGACAAAGCCCCGCATAAGCAGGGCTTTCAATTCAAAAAGTAGTGTTACAGTTCTTCTTGCTCAGGCATTTGACCAAGTTCAGCATCATCCGGTTGGACTTCTGCTGGTGAAAGCAACATTTCACGTAGCTTAGCGTCGATAGTTTTAGCCGCTTCAGTGTTCTCACGTAGGAACTTACCTGCGTTCGCTTTACCTTGACCGATCTTATCGCCATTGTAGCTGTACCATGCACCCGCTTTTTCGATTAGCTTATGCTTAACACCTAGGTCAATTAGCTCACCTTCACGGTTGAAACCTTGGCCATACAAAATCTGTGTTTCAGCTTGTTTAAATGGCGCAGCAATCTTGTTCTTCACAACTTTAATGCGAGTTTCGTTACCGACAACCTCATCACCTTCTTTGATAGAACCAGTACGGCGAATATCAAGACGAACTGATGCGTAGAACTTAAGTGCGTTACCACCGGTTGTCGTTTCTGGATTACCGAACATCACACCAATCTTCATACGGATTTGGTTGATGAAGATACACATACAGTTAGATTGCTTTAGGTTACCTGTTAGCTTGCGCATTGCTTGAGAAAGCATACGCGCTTGAAGGCCCATGTGGCTGTCGCCCATTTCACCTTCAATCTCCGCTTTAGGCGTTAGAGCCGCAACCGAGTCAATAACCATAACGTCGATAGCACCTGAACGAGCTAGTGCATCACAGATTTCCAGAGCTTGCTCACCAGTATCTGGCTGAGAAACAAGAAGCGCATCAATATCAACACCAAGCTTCTTCGCGTAAACCGGATCAAGTGCGTGCTCAGCATCGATAAACGCACAAGTTTTGCCTTGTTTTTGCGCCGCAGCGATACACTCAAGAGTTAGCGTCGTTTTACCCGATGATTCAGGACCGTAGATCTCGACGATACGACCCATCGGAAGACCACCAGCACCTAGCGCGATATCAAGAGAAAGTGAACCAGTAGAGATTGTTTCTACGTCCATTGCGCGGTTATCACCAAGGCGCATGATTGAACCTTTACCGAATTGCTTTTCAATCTGACCTAGCGCAGCGGCGAGCGCTTTCTGTTTGTTCTCGTCCATCACTTTCTCCAAATGATTCATCTTGTACTGATGATTATCGATCTAAATTCTTCCGTTCAGTCGTATACTCTGAACAATCAATGAAAGTCATTATACTGTTGATTCATACAGTGTCCATAGCTGTATGGATTTTTTTTGTTTTTTAGTGATATCTAACTGATTTCTAATAATTAAAAAATTACCAGTCAGTTTTTAATCTCGGCTAACCAGTTCTTCATACAGTACTGCTAGTGCACATTCTACGGCCTTACTTCGTACCTCAGCCCTATCACCAGAAAAACAATACGTTGCTACTTTCTGCCAGCCTTGTTTATCTGCCCAAGCAAAGCAAACTGTACCTACAGGTTTGGCTTCGGTTCCGCCTCCAGGGCCCGCAATGCCACTGATGGAAACACCAATGTCGGCATGCGAATGCTTCAAAGCACCCTGCACCATTTCAATAACCGTCGCTTCACTAACGGCTCCATGCTGTTCAAGGGTCCCTTCCCCGACACCAAGCATCTCCATCTTGGCTTCATTGCTGTAAGTAACAAAAGCGCGGTCAAACCAAGCCGAGCTACCAGCGATGTCTGTGATAGCCGTTGCAACGCCACCACCAGTACAAGATTCAGCTGTCGTCATCACCAATTGGTGCTGCTCGAGTAAGTTTCCCAGTTGCTTCGCCTGATTTTGCTGTGATTCCATGTCCAAATCCCCTTTTGCATCTTTTCGCTCACTGGCTATTCACGTATCCTAAGCCGCAATAGAAATAAACGAAAGATTTTGCCTGTGAAAGCGTTACCTGAGAAAGAAAAGCAAAAACACACTCCCATGATGCAGCAGTACCTCAAGCTTAAAGCTGAGAACCCCGACATCATGTTGTTCTATCGCATGGGCGATTTCTACGAGCTTTTCTATGACGATGCCAAACGCGCCTCTCAATTACTCGATATTTCACTGACCAAGCGCGGTGCGTCAGCCGGTGAACCAATCCCTATGGCGGGTGTACCGTTCCACGCAGTTGAAGGCTATTTAGCAAAACTGGTCCAGCTTGGTGAGTCCGTAGCGATTTGTGAACAAATTGGCGACCCAGCAACCAGTAAAGGGCCTGTTGATCGCGCCGTGGTGCGCATTGTCACTCCAGGTACCGTTACTGATGAGGCGCTGCTATCAGAGCGTTTAGATAACCTGATTGCGGCGATTTACTACCATAACGGCAAATTTGGCTACGCGACACTTGATGTCACTTCTGGTCGATTCCAGCTTATGGAGCCAGAAACCGAAGAAGCGATGGCGGCAGAGCTACAACGTACTTCGCCGCGCGAGCTACTGTTCCCCGAAGACTTTGAACCAGTACACCTGATGTCTGCGCGCAACGGTAATCGCCGTCGCCCAGTGTGGGAGTTTGAACTCGATACTGCCAAACAACAGTTAAACCAGCAGTTTGGTACTCGTGATCTGGTCGGTTTCGGTGTTGAAAATGCCAAACTTGGTTTATGTGCCGCGGGCTGTTTGATCCAGTATGTAAAAGATACTCAACGTACCGCCCTGCCCCATATTCGTTCGTTGACGTTTGATCGCCAAGATCATTCGGTGATTCTTGATGCTGCAACTCGCCGCAACCTTGAACTGACCCAGAACCTAGCCGGTGGCACTGATAACACCTTAGCGGAAGTGCTCGATCATACTGCAACAGCAATGGGCAGCCGAATGCTAAAGCGTTGGCTACATCAACCTATGCGCGACATCGATACGCTTAACCACCGTTTAGATGCTATTTCAGAACTAAAAGAAGCAGCACTGTTTGGCGACCTACACCCGGTACTAAAACAAATTGGTGATATTGAACGTATTCTGGCACGTTTGGCGCTGCGTAGTGCACGTCCAAGAGACATGGCTCGCCTGCGCTTTGCAATGCAGCAGTTGCCTGAACTGTCTGAACTGATGGGCTCACTCAACCATTCATACTTAACTAAGTTAGCCCAATATGCCGCACCAATGGATCAAGTTTGTGAGCTGTTAGAGCGCGCAATCAAAGAAAATCCTCCGGTTGTTATTCGTGATGGCGGCGTAATTGCTGAAGGCTACAATGCAGAGTTGGACGAATGGCGTAAATTGGCCGATGGTGCCACTGAATACTTAGAGCAGATGGAGCAAGATGAACGTGAACGTCACGGCATCGATACGCTCAAAGTTGGCTACAACAATGTCCATGGCTTCTTTATTCAGGTCAGTCGTGGTCAAAGCCATTTAGTGCCGCCACATTATGTGCGTCGCCAGACACTAAAGAATGCTGAGCGTTACATCATTCCTGAGCTTAAAGAGCACGAAGATAAAGTCCTTAACTCCAAATCAAAGGCGCTCGCTCTTGAGAAACAGTTATGGGAAGAGCTGTTTGATTTACTGTTGCCGCATCTTGAGCAGTTGCAAAACTTAGCCTCTGCGGTTTCGCAAATTGACGTACTGCAGAACCTCGCTGAACGCGCGGATAGTCTTGATTACTGCCGCCCTAGCTTAACCAAAGAGCCGGGCATTCATATTCAAGCAGGTCGCCACCCAGTAGTTGAGCAAGTGATGGATGAACCGTTTATTGCTAACCCGATAGACTTAAACCCACAGCGTAAAATGTTGATCATTACTGGTCCAAATATGGGCGGTAAATCGACTTATATGCGCCAAACTGCGCTTATCGCACTGATGGCTCATATTGGTTCATACGTGCCAGCAGAATCGGCACAGATTGGCTCGGTGGATCGTATCTTCACTCGTATTGGCGCATCAGATGACTTAGCTTCAGGTCGTTCAACCTTTATGGTTGAGATGACAGAAACGGCTAATATTCTGCACAACGCAACTGCCAACAGCTTAGTGTTAATGGATGAAATCGGCCGTGGTACCAGTACTTATGATGGTCTCTCGCTTGCTTGGGCAAGTGCTGAGTGGTTAGCCAAAGAGTTAGGCTCAATGACCTTATTTGCTACTCACTACTTTGAGCTTACTGAGTTACCAAATCAGATCCCACACCTAGCTAATGTCCACTTAGATGCCGTCGAGCATGGTGATAGCATTGCCTTTATGCATGCGGTTCAAGAAGGTGCCGCGAGCAAATCTTACGGTCTTGCGGTAGCAGGCTTAGCTGGCGTGCCAAAAAGTGTGATTAAGAACGCACGCGCTAAGCTGACCCAGCTTGAACAGTTAGGTCAAAACGAAGCATCGTTAACGCCAAGTAGTGCAGTCGATATTGCTAACCAGTTAAGCCTAATTCCAGAACCTAGTGAAGTGGAAGAAGCACTGGCTAATATCGACCCTGATGACTTGACCCCGCGTCAGGCATTGGAAGAGTTGTATCGTTTGAAGAAGCTTCTTTAAGCGCCTAGAAGCAAGAAACTCAACAACAAACTAAAACGGCAGCCTAGTTAGGCTGCCGTTTTTTATTGAATTGATTGCTACAGCTTTCGTCTCAATAACATTAACGCAATGGTTAAGAACACGATGCTTGGCATCACCGCTCCGAACACAGGAGGAATGTTATACACCAAACTTAACGGGCCGAAGAACTCACTGGAGATGTAGAAGGTAAAACCAGCAATCACACCCGAAAGAATACGTGCCCCCATGGTCACACTACGCAGTGGGCCAAAGATGAAAGAGAGAGCCATCAGCATCATTACCGCGATAGAAAATGGCTGAGTCACTTTACGCCAAAACGCCAATTCGTAACGCGCAGGATCTTGCTCTGACGCTTTCAGGTAGCTGACGTAGTCGTACAAACCACCCAATGAAAGTTCTTCTGGTTTTACGGTCACAACCGCAAGCTTGTCCGGAGCCAAAGAAGTGGTCCAGCTGTATTCTGGCAGACTGTGTTTCGAAATTTCAATTTCATCGACCATTTCAGTTAGCTGAACATCTTTCATCATCCAAGTGTTGTCAGAAACGTAATCGACTCTTTTAGCATGAACGACACTCTCTAGACGTTTGTTTTCATCAAAGCGCCACATATTCATGCCATAGATAGTGTCATCTTCCACTTTACCGATAAAGATAAAGTCATTGGCATCTCGCGCCCATACGCCCGTCCTCACCGATAACAGCGCACCACCTGACGTTGAGATAGCGCGTAGATCGCGAGCGGCTTTCTGCGCTTGAGGCGCGCCCCATTGGCCAAGTAGCGTCACCATAATCATTAGAGGAACCGCGGTTTTCAGTACCGAAAGGCCGATATCTAACTTAGAGAAGCCTGCTGCTTGCATAACCACTAGTTCAGAGCTTGACGCCAACATGCCTAGACCAATTAGAGCGCCTAGCAGTGCAGCCATCGGGAAGAACATTTCGATATCACGCGGAATGCTCAGTAGCACGTAGAGCAGCGCTTGGATTAAATCGTAAGTTCCTTGACCGACCTTACGCAACTGCTCAACGTATTTGATGATGGCAGAGAGACCTACAAAGGTCGCCAGAACTAAAGATGTAGTGGCAATGATTGTCTTGCCGATATACAGATCGAGAATTTTAAACACGACTTACGCTGCCTTATTCTTTCTTTGTCTTAGTTTATCTTTAAAGCGGCGAACAGGAATGCTGTCCATCGAGTTAATACCGAGCGCCGTCAGCAGTAATGCGGCGTTAATTGGCCACATGCCTACCATGGTTGGTATTGTTCCATCTTCAAGCGCTGACTTAGTCGCACTGATCGATAAGAAATACGCTAAGTAGATTAAAATCGCGGGGCCCATCTTGGCAAAACGTCCCTGACGAGGGTTAACGGCAGATAACGGCACAACCAGCATCGTCAACAGTGGAATACAGACAACCAGTGAAATTCGCCACTGCAGTTCGGCTTGAGCGCGCGGGTCTGGATTTTTCATCAGATCCATAGTCGGGAGCGCTTCCCAGTCTCGCCCTTTACGCTGCACATCACGCTGACCAATAAGGCCTTCGTATTGGTCAAATTCAGTCACCATATAATCGACACGCGTTGGCACACCTTCATAGCGAGTACCGTCGTACATACGGATCACTTGGCGGCCATCACTGAGTTCTTTGACTTCACCTGACTGAGAAAAAGAGACACTCGGTAATATCGAATCACGAGGACGCATCTGAGCAACAAAAACATGTTTTAGCTGCTTGCCGTCGATATCATCGATAAATACTACTGACGAACCATCAGGGGTACCTTGGAATTGGCCTTTCTTAAGTAGGTCGACGCTGTTTTCTGCTTCCACCTCTTCTTGAAGCTGGACCAGCTTATCTTGGCTATATGGAGCAAAGTAGAACGAGTTAAAGCCCGCAATCAAACCGGTAATCACCGCTAGGTATAGCGCAGCACGAATCAGGAACTTATTACCAATCCCCGTCGCGTTCATCACGGTAATTTCACTTTCCGCATATAAGCGGCCAAAGGTCAGCAAGATGCCCAAGAATAAACTCAACGGCAGCATCAATAATCCCATCGATGGCATGCTCAATGCGACATAATGCATGACCAAACTTGCTGGGATATCACCATCTGAGGCATCAGCCAGTACTTTGATCAATTTTTGGCTGAGGAACACTAAAAATAGGATAAAAAATATCGCTAATTGACTCTTCAGTGTCTCGCGGATCAAATATCTAACAATAATCACGCTGAAATTACCTATACAAAACTTGTTTTTTTAATTGAATCACTATAATTTCCCGTTGAACCTTTTATTTTTAAATTTTTTGGCTAACTGTTAATACGCTTATTTAAAGATAGTTCCGAGTAAGGAATCAACAAGTAAGATGGCATTATCTAACATTTAGTTCTATTTGTCTTCAGGATGTAGGAGTACGCATGGAGTTCAGTGTAAAAAGTGGCAGTCCAGAGAAACAGCGCAGCGCATGTATCGTTGTAGGCGTGTTCGAGCCACGTCGCCTTTCTCCAGTTGCTGAGCAGCTAGATAAAATCAGTGACGGCTATATCAGCTCATTGCTTCGCCGCGGTGACCTGGAAGGTAAACCGGGGCAAATGCTCCTGCTTCATCAAGTACCAGGAGTGCTTTCTGAGCGCGTTCTACTCGTCGGTTGCGGCAAAGAACGTGAGCTAGGCGAGCGCCAGTACAAAGAAATTATCCAAAAAACTATCAACACACTTAACGAAACCGGTTCGATGGAAGCTGTATGTTTCCTAACTGAACTGCACGTTAAAGGCCGTGACACCTACTGGAAAGTACGTCAGGCAGTTGAAGCGACTAAAGACGGTCTTTACACTTTTGATCAATTCAAGAGCCAGAAACCAGAAACGCGCCGCCCGCTACGTAAGCTAGTCTTCAACGTACCAACGCGTCGTGAACTAAACCTTGGCGAGAAAGCGATCGCGCACGGTCTAGCAATTTCTTCTGGTGTAAAAGCATCGAAAGACCTTGGCAACATGCCACCAAACATCGCTAACCCTGCTTACCTAGCTTCTCAAGCACGCCGTCTAGCGGATGACTACGAGACGGTAACGACTAAGATCATTGGTGAGCAAGAGATGGAAAAACTGGGTATGACTTCATACCTAGCAGTAGGCCGTGGTTCTAAAAACGAATCTATGATGTCTATCATGGAGTACAAGGGCAACCCAGACTCAGATGCAAAACCAATCGTTCTTGTTGGTAAAGGTCTAACCTTCGATTCAGGCGGTATTTCACTTAAGCCAGGCGAAGGTATGGATGAGATGAAGTACGACATGTGTGGTGCAGCATCGGTATTTGGTACCATGAAAGCGCTAGCTAAGCTGAACCTACCAATCAATGTTATTGGTGTTCTAGCAGGCTGTGAAAACATGCCAGGCAGCAACGCTTACCGTCCAGGTGATATCCTAACAACTATGTCAGGTCAAACAGTAGAAGTATTAAATACGGATGCTGAAGGTCGCCTAGTACTGTGTGATGCCCTGACTTACGTTGAGCGCTTCGAACCTGAGTGTGTAGTTGATGTAGCAACGCTAACGGGTGCATGTGTTATCGCTCTAGGCCACCACATCAGCGGCGTTATCTCAAACCATAACCCGCTATCTCACGAACTAGTGAACGCTTCTGAGCAATCAAGCGACCGCGCGTGGCGTCTACCAATGGCAGACGAGTACCACGAGCAGTTGAAGAGCCCATTTGCGGATATGGCCAACATCGGCGGCCGCCCTGGCGGTACTATCACTGCGGGTTGTTTCCTATCTAAGTTCGCGAAGAAATACCACTGGGCGCACATCGACATCGCAGGTACTGCGTGGAAGTCGGGTGCAGCGAAAGGCTCAACGGGCCGTCCAGTCTCAATGCTTGTCCAATTCTTGCTTAACCGCAGTGGCCAAGAGACAGAGGAATAATCCTCACATTGTTTAAAAGGGCCGCAAGGCCCTTTTTTGTATCTCTCGATTAAATAGGCTGAGACAAGCATGGCAAACGCAACGTTTTACATCATCACTCCCGACTCTCCTCAAGCGAAAGCTGAAGGGTTCGGTGAGTATGTGCTGTTTCTTGCTAAACATTTTGCCAAACAAAACGCTAAGGTTTACCTAAACTGCCATGACAAAGCTCATGCCGAACAGATCGCTGAACTGTTTTGGCAAGTCGATGCCAAAGAATTTATCGCCCATAATCTCGTTGGTGAAGGGCCGAAATATGCAACCAACGTTGAAATTGGCTACCAAGGAGTGAGACCTTCTTGGAATCGACAATTAGTAATAAATTTGGCCGAAAATGATACAACCTTTGCGAACAAGTTTGCTGAGGTGGTAGACTTCGTCCCTTGCGAAGAAAAAGCCAAGCAACTGGCGCGAGAAAGATATAAAATCTACCGCCAAGCAGGCTATCAGCTACAAACGATCGAGATCGCACACAGCTAGCAGCAACAAAATATGCAACCGGTCAATCTTTATAGTTAAGCTCTCCACTTAGAGAGTTCACTTATAATGATTGACTCAGATTTACCATCAACCAGATAAGATTTTCTCTAAATAATTGGACTTAGTGCAAGACGAACAGTCCAAATATAATGAGAAAAAAGGCGACTATGGAAAAGACATACAACCCAACTTCAATCGAACAAGCTTTATACCAAGCTTGGGAAGAGAAAGGCTACTTCAAGCCACACGGTGACACGACTAAAGAAGCTTACAGCATCATGATCCCGCCACCGAACGTCACTGGTAGCCTACACATGGGCCACGCGTTCCAAGATACGATCATGGATACTCTAATCCGTGCTGAACGTATGAAGGGTAAAAACACTCTTTGGCAAGTCGGTACTGACCACGCGGGTATCGCTACTCAGATGGTTGTTGAGCGTAAGATCGCTGCGGAAGAAGGCAAAACTAAGCACGATTACGGTCGTGATGCTTTTATCGACAAAATCTGGGAATGGAAGAACGAGTCTGGTGGCACCATCACTAAGCAGCTTCGTCGTCTTGGCGCATCTGTTGACTGGGATCGTGAGCGTTTCACAATGGATGATGGTCTATCTAACGCCGTTCAAGAAGTATTTGTTCGCCTATACGAAGATGACCTAATCTACCGTGGTAAGCGTCTAGTAAACTGGGATCCTAAACTGCACACTGCAATTTCTGATCTTGAAGTTGAAAACAAAGACAAAAAAGGCCACATGTGGCACTTCCGCTACCCACTAGCAAATGGCGTGAAGACAGCGGAAGGCAACGACTACATTGTTGTTGCGACGACTCGTCCTGAGACAATGCTTGGTGATACTGGTGTTGCGGTAAACCCAGAAGATCCACGTTACAAAGATCTAATTGGTAAAGAGATCCTACTTCCTATCGTTAACCGTCTGATCCCTATCGTAGGCGATGAGCACGCTGATATGGAGAAAGGTACAGGTTGTGTAAAGATCACACCAGCTCACGACTTTAACGACTACGAAGTTGGTAAACGTCATAGCCTACCAATGATCAACATCCTAACTTTCAATGCTGATATCCGTGATGCGGCTGAAGTATTCACCACTAACGGTGAAGCAAGCGATGTTTACTCTACTGAGCTACCAGCGAAATACCGCGGTATGGAGCGTTTCGCTGCTCGTAAAGCTATCGTTGCAGAGTTTGAAGAGCTAGGTCTTCTTGATGAAATCAAAGATCACGACCTAACAGTACCTTACGGCGACCGTGGTGGCGTGGTTATCGAACCAATGCTGACTGACCAATGGTACGTACGTGCTGCACCTCTTGCTGAACCAGCGGTTAAAGCGGTTGAAGATGGTGATATCCAGTTCGTGCCTAAGCAGTACGAAAACATGTACTTCTCTTGGATGCGTGACATTCAAGACTGGTGTATCTCTCGTCAGCTTTGGTGGGGCCACCGTATCCCTGCATGGTACGACAACGACGGCAACGTATACGTAGGCCGTACTGAAGAAGAAGTACGTGCAAACAACAACCTTGCTCCTGTAGTAGTTCTTCGCCAAGACGACGACGTACTAGATACATGGTTCTCTTCTGCGCTATGGACGTTCGGTACTCAAGGCTGGCCTGAGCAAACGGAAGATCTCAAGACGTTCCACCCTTCAGACGTTCTAGTAACGGGCTTCGACATCATCTTCTTCTGGGTTGCGCGTATGATCATGATGACCATGCACTTCAACAAAGATGAAAACGGTAAAGCACAAGTACCGTTCAAGACGGTTTACGTAACGGGTCTAATCCGTGACGAAAACGGCGACAAGATGTCTAAGTCTAAGGGTAACGTACTTGACCCTATCGATATGATCGATGGTATCGACCTTGAGTCTCTAGTAGAGAAGCGTTGTGGCAACATGATGCAGCCTCAGCTAGCGAAGAAGATCGAAAAGAACACTCGTAAGACTTTCGAAAACGGTATCGAACCATACGGTACTGACGCACTGCGTTTCACTCTTGCTGCTATGGCTTCTACTGGCCGTGACATCAACTGGGACATGAAGCGTCTTGAAGGTTACCGTAACTTCTGTAACAAGCTATGGAACGCAAGCCGTTACGTACTGATGAACACAGAAGAACACGATTGTGGCATGTCACTATCAGCAGAAGACCGTGCAAACATGGAATTCTCTCTAGCAGATAAGTGGATTGAATCTCAGTTTGAGCTAGCAGCGAAAGAGTTTAACGCTCACCTAGACAACTACCGTCTAGACATGGCAGCAAACACGCTTTACGAATTCATCTGGAACCAATTCTGTGACTGGTACCTAGAGCTGACTAAGCCTGTTCTTTGGAAAGGTACTGAAGCTCAGCAACAAGCAACTCGCTACATGCTGATCACTGTTCTAGAGAAGACACTACGTCTTGCTCACCCAGTACTGCCTTACATCACTGAATCTATCTGGCAGAGCGTTAAACCGCTAGTAGACGGTGTTGAAGGCGACACTATCATGACTCAAGCGCTTCCTCAGTTTAACGAAGAGAACTTCAACGCTGAGATCGTAGAAGACATCGAGTGGGTTAAGACGTTCATTACAGCTATCCGTAACCTACGTGCGGAATACGACATTGCACCGAGCAAAGCTCTAGAAGTAATGATTAAGGTTGCTAACGAGAAAGACGCGGCGCGTATCGAGGCAAACAAGGTCGTTCTGAACTCTCTTGCTAAGCTAGATAGCCTGACTGTTCTTGCTGATGGTGCAGAGACTCCTGCATGTGCGACTAAGCTAGTGGGTCAGTCTGAACTGATGATCCCAATGGCAGGTCTGATCGACAAAGATGCAGAGCTTGCTCGTCTTGATAAAGAAGTGCAGAAAACGCACGGCGAAATCAAGCGTATCGAAGGCAAGCTAGGTAACGAAGGTTTCGTTGCTAAAGCACCTGAAGCGGTTATCGCGAAAGAGCGTGAGAAACTAGTTGGCTACCAAGAGACACTAGCGAAGCTTGAAGAACAGAAAGCAACAATTGCTGCGCTGTAATTTTCGTTTCACGTAAAACAAAAGGCTGGTCACTCGACCAGCTTTTTTTATGTCTGTAGATTGATACTCAGCGCTAACTCTCTTCTAGGGCTAAACTATCGATAGATAAAGGATTATGGACAGATAAAGATAAGGGATTATGGACAGATAAAGATAAGGGACTATGAATAAATACCTTAAAGCGATTAGCATGCTTTTCCTGCTAACCTCAAGCACAAGCTTTGCTGCAACAGATGACAAGATCATTCGAATTGCAGCAGGTGAATGGCCGCCATTTATTGGTCAACAACTCGAAGGCTTTGGCCACGTAGGGCAAACCATTGAGAAGGTCTTTGCGGCTCAAGGTTATCAAGTTGAATTTCATTTCTTTCCGTGGAAACGAGCCTACAAAAAAGCCAGTGAGGGCAAATTTGTGGCTACCGCCGTATGGATGTACGCCGAAGAGCGTGAAGAATTCTTTTGGTTCAGCGATCCTGTCGCCCAAGAAAAGTTTGTTTTCTTCCACCTTAGAGATACACCATTTGAATGGACAAACCTCAATGACCTCAAAGGAAAGCTACTGGGTGGTGGTTTAGGCTATAGTTATGGCGAAGAGCTCGATGCCCTATTAGAAAGTGGACAAGTGCAAATGAATCGCGTCGAAGACCCACTCAAGGCCTTTCAGTTGCTTAAATACCGCCGTGTTGAACTCGTGCCTGAGGAGAAACACATTGGAATGTTTTCACTCAACAAACTGCCGATAGAGACACAATCGCTGATCACCTTTCACCCTAAACCGTTTCTGTCTAACGACAGCTTTTTGATGTTCTCAAAAGCCCACCCACAAGCAAAAGAGTTAATGACGATATTTAACCAAGGACTTGAGCAATATAAAGCAAGTAACCCAAAATACTAGACAACCCTATTCTGCTCTCTGCCTTCAGTAAACGCGACAATATTATCGATCAGGATATTAGCCAGATTTTGAATTGACGAATCACTGCCCCAAGCAATATGAGGCGTGAGTAATAAGTTAGGTAGGTGCATGTTGGCAATCAGAGAATTGCTTTCATCTGCTGGCTCATCGGTGAAGACATCAAACCCAGCCCCACGAATCACACCTTGCTTGAGTGCATCAACCAACGCCTCTTCATCGACTAGACCACCACGCCCCGTGTTAATGATGATACTGCTTGGTTTCATCGAATTAAGCTCTTGGCGCCCAATTAAGTGACGAGTTTGTTCGTTAAGAGGACAATGCAATGTCACCACATCACTAGTAGCCAAAACTTGCTCAAATGGCACATAACCCTCTCGGCACTGCTCTGCCCCTTTGCGTTCAGCAAACAATACCTGCATGCCCAATGCTTTCGCTAAAGCTGCTGTTGCTTGCCCGAGTGCACCACTCCCCATTACGCCTAGCGTTGAACCTGCTGTATCGCTGATCGGGTGAGTAAAGAAACAAAACTGCTTGTTGCGCTGCCACTCTCCCGCTGCGATATCGTTGTGATAACCTTTTAAGTTACGTTTGAGCGCAAACATCATCGCAATCACATGCTCGGGGACCGACTGAGTGGCGTAGCCTTGCACGTTAGCGACAGCAATACCCAACTCCTGACAGCATTGGACATCAACATTATTAAACCCCGTCGCCGCAATAGCGATCATTTTTAGCTTAGGTAGCTGACTTAAGACAGCACGATCCAAGACCACTTTATTGGTGATCACGATCTGCGCATCTTGCAAGCGTTCAACAATTTGATCGGGAGAGGTGAGATCATATTCAAGCCATTGATGATCAAATGGCAATTGAGGTAATTCGATCTGCAGAGGGATCGTAGATCGATCGAGAAAAACAACCATTGGCAGCGACATAGCTTCTCCTTGTGCTGCCAGCAGTTATCCGTATCTGTTATGGGCGAGGCAGCTTTTTATAATCAGGTAATTCTTTTACTGGATTGAAATAGTTAAAGATTACGCTGTCTGCTTCAAGATAAAAGTCACATGGGACGAAGATAGTTTGCAGTAGTTCACTATCAGGGTGGTAAAAGCTCAGTTCAGCCGCATGCAACTCAAGTCTCACAGAAAACTCAAACGCTTCACCTTCGGAGTAGAACTCATCACCAACAATAGGGTGCCCTAGTGCCTGCATATGAACTCTTAATTGATGAGAGCGTCCTGTTATCGGCAATAGTCGTACAATCGCCGTTTTCTCTTCTTGTTTAACCACCTGATACAGAGTCTGTGATGGCTTACCATCTTGATAGCACACTTTCTGTTTAGGGCGATTTGGCCAGTCAGCGATCAAAGGCAAATCAACTTGCCCACTTTGCTGCTCAGGGTGCCCCCATACTCGCGCATAGTAAACTTTATGAGTGAGACGATATTGAAACTGCTTCTTAAGCGAACGCTCAGCCTCTTTATGCTTGGCAAACAGCATCAAGCCCGAGGTATCCATATCAAGTCGATGTACCACTTGAATATCTGGATAGCTCTCGACTAAGCGTGACCACATACTGTCATAGTGCTCAGCCAAACGCCCAGGAACAGAGAGTAATCCGGAAGGCTTATTCGCCACCAAGATGTGCTGATCTTCAAATACGATATCAACCCAAGGGTCACGCGGCGGGTTGTATTCGGTCATTGCCATGGAAGGTTCTCTTTCCGATAAATACAAAAACGTCATTCCCGATAGTGACGAAGGAGCGTAGTCGGGAACCTCTAACCATTTAAGAGATTCCTGACATTTCGTTCCTCAATTCAGGAATGACGCATCTTGGTCATTCCCAATAACGACGAAGGAGTGTAGTCGGGAATCTCTAACCTATTGAGAGATTCCTGACATCTCGTTCCTCAATTCAGGAATGACGCATCTTGGTCATTCCCAATAACGACGAAGGAGTGTAGTCGGGAACCTCTAACCATTTAAGAGATTCCTGACATCTCGTTCCTCAATTCAGGAATGACGTATGAAGCAACAATTAGTTGTGGCTGACAACAATCATACGTAGAGAATCCAATTGATACTGAGCTTGACTGATGTAGCCCGTAAGCTCTTTGATTTGCGCATCAATCGCTTCAATCTCTTCATCGCGAATGTTCGGGTTAACCGCTTTCAATGCTTGCAGACGCTCTAGTTCTGAGTTCAAGCTTGCTTGCATCTCTTGCTGAGCCTGCTTACGAATCGCTTCCACCTTCTCAACAATCAGCTTTTCGCCTGCCGCAACCATTTGATGAACTTGAGCTTGTACCGAAGCCACTAACTTAGTCGCGATATGACGACCAACAGGGCTTAGCTGACGGTTGAAACTTTCGAATTCTACTTGTGCAGACAGGTCATTACCTTTGCCATCGAGCATCATTCGAATCGGAGTCGTTGGTAAGAAGCGGCTAATACCACTGCGCTTCGGTGCTTGAGCATCTACCTTGTACACTAGCTCAAGTAGCATGGTGCCAACAGGCAGCGCCTTGTTCTTCAGCAGTGATACTGCGGTGGTACCCACGCCTTCACTCATCAGCAAATCGATACCACCTTGAATCATCGGGTGCTCCCAGCTGATAAAGTTCATATCTTCACGTGACAACGCTGTTTCGCGATCAAAGGTAATCGTCGCCCCTTCATATGGCAGACCTGGGTAGCTTGGTACTAGCATATGCTCAGAAGGCGTCACGACTAGGGCATTTTCGCCTTTGTCATCTTGATCGAGGCCAATGGTATCAAACAGGCTCAGTGCAAAAGTGACTAAGTTTGTATCACCGTCGGTTGCTGCAATTTTCTCAACAATTGCCTGCGCTTTCTCACCACCGTTTGAATGCATCTCCAGCAGACGGTCACGACCTTGCTCTAGCTGCGCTTTCAGCTCTTTATTCAGCGCAGAAGACTCAGCAATCACTTCATCCAAATCGCTAGTATCGCCAGACGCTAGCATCTCAATAAGTTGGTCTGAATACTTGTCATAAACCATGCGTCCGGTTGGGCAAGTCTCTGCGAACGCATTAAGACCTTCATCAAACCAACGTGCCAGAATCGCTTGCGAAGTACCTTCAAGATACGGCACATGAATATCGATATCGCGGTTTTGACCAATACGGTCCAAACGGCCAATACGTTGCTCAAGCAAGTCTGGATTGAACGGTAAGTCGAACATCACTAGCTGGTTAGCGAACTGGAAGTTACGACCCTCTGAACCGATTTCACTACAGATAAGAACCTGTGCGCCACCCTCTTCTTGCGCAAAGTAAGCAGCCGCTTTATCACGCTCAAGAATTGACATGCCTTCGTGGAATACCGTTGCACGGATACCTTCACGCTCACGCAATGCCTGCTCTAATTGCAGCGCTGTACTTGCACGTGAAGCGATAACTAAAATCTTTTCACTGCGCTTATCGGTAATTTTTTCTAGTAGCCAGTTTACGCGGCTATCAAATTGCCACCAGCTAGAGTCTTCGCCTTCAAACTCTTGGAAAATCTCTTCCGGATAGAGGTTTTTCACTGCGCGAGCTTCAGGTGAGATCTTACCGCCAATCATGCCAGAGACACGCATTGATGTGGTGTACTGCTGAGGAATCGCCATCGGCATTAAATGAACGTTACGTTTCGGGAAGCCTTTGATTGCTGCACGAGTGTTACGGAACAATACTCGGCCTGTACCATGACGGTCCATCAAGTTGTCGATCAGCTCTTGGCGTGCCGCCGCTTTAGCTTCTTCATCGCTATCACTTTCAATAATACGGAACAGCGGTTCAACATCCTGCTCAGAGAGTAATTCTGTGATTTGATTTTTCGCTGCGTTTTCTAGTTTTTGGCCTGAGAACAAGGCACTCACGGAATCCGCTACTGGCGCATATTGCTCTTCTTCTTTAACGAATTCTTCGTAGTCAAAGAAGCGGTCAGAATCTAGCAGACGTAGACGAGCAAAGTGACTTTCGCGACCAAGCTGTTCTGGCGTTGCAGTCAGCAGAAGAACCCCTGGTGTACGCTCTGCTAAGCCTTCTACCACTTGGTATTCACGGCTTGGCTTTTCAGGGCTCCACTCAAGGTGGTGCGCTTCATCGACAACCAATAGGTCCCACTCGCCTTCTAAAGCTTGCTCAAAACGTTTACGACTCTTGCGTAAGAAATCTAACGAGCACAGCACATATTGCTGCGTATCAAATGGGTTGTCTGAGTCGGCAAACGCTTCAATACAGCGCTCTTCATCGAAGATAGAGAAATGCAGATTGAAACGACGCATCATTTCCACCAGCCACTGGTGCTGCAGTGTCTCAGGTACCACAATCAGGATGCGTTCAGCACGACCAGCAAGCACCTGTTGGTGAATGATCATACCCGCTTCGATGGTTTTACCCAGACCCACTTCATCGGCAAGCAAAACGCGCGGTGCATGACGGCGACCGACTTCGTGTGCAATGTATAGCTGATGAGGAATCAAACCAGCACGCATACCACAAAGTCCACGCATCGGACTCTTGTGCTGTTCATATTGATTCATCAAAGCGCGGTAACGCAGCACAAAGTTGTCCATACGATCAATTTGACCGGCGTAGAGCTTATCTTGTGGCTTATTAAAACGGATTTGGTTACTGAGCATGATTTCACGCAGAATCACACCTTCTTCACCACTGTCTTCACGTTGACCCACATAGCTAAATAGGCCTTGGTCTTCGACCACTTGCTCAATTTTTAGAGACCACCCTTCTTGGCTATCGACTACGTCGCCAGCATTAAAGGTTACTCGGGTTACAGGCGCATCATTTCGAGCGTAAACTCGGTTTTCTTCAGAAGCTGCAAACATTAGTGTCACAGTACGAGCATCCAATGCTACAACGGTTCCTAAACCTAGATCGCTTTCCGTATCGCTGATCCAACGCTGGCCCAAAGCAAATGTCATGTATCGACTACCTCATCTATTTAATTCGAAAATGGGTCTATAAATATTAGTTGTTCTTACGCAACTTGAAAGGCAACTGACGAGGAAAAAATTGTGTCAGCCGCTGCGCAGAAAAAGGTCGCTAATCTTACTCGAAGCTGTGACATTGGTCACGTACAAAGGCCTCAAAAACCAACAATTTTTTACTCAAGCTGAGCTTGACATCAAAGTGTAAGAAATCAGTGGCACTTCTAACTAAGAGTGTTGAGAAAGACGATTATACTTATTAATGAGTGTGCATCTTTAGTGTCAGAAAAACGTAGGTACAAAAGATGCATTGATAAGATGACGATCAACACGGGTTTGCAGTATTTGTAGTCAAACCATCAGCGATCTCTGATTACCGGGCTACATCTCTGCAAGCAATGCAGGTAGACCACTTCATGCAAAAGTATGAGGGGTAAGCAAGCCGCAAGTCGGCAAGGAGACGCTTATGGGCGATACAGACCGGAAGCTATTTGTCCTCGATACCAATATTCTTCTTCATGAACCACTAGCCATCTACTCATTTAAAGAACACGATGTCGTCGTGCCGATGACAGTCCTCGAAGAACTCGACCGCATCAAAGACAGTAAGCGGGATGTTGCCAGAGACGCTCGCGTTGCCATTCGCGCACTGGAAGCAATGTTTAAGGACGCTACCCCTGACGAAATCTCAGAAGGGATTCCCATCAACAAAGAGCAAGAATCAACTGGCCATATTTCAATATTGGCTGATTTCGAATTGCAAGAAACTGTCAAAGCCTTTGCTGACAAAGCTGGCGACAACCGCATTCTTAACGGTGTGCTTTACCTACAAAACAAGCGCGCTCCCCGTGAAGTCATCCTCGTGACCAAAGACATCAACATGCGACTACGCGCCAAAGGGGCCGGGGTGCGCTTTGTTGAAGATTACCGCACTGACCAATTAATTGATGACGTTCAATACCTGACCAAAGGTTTCCAACAAATCGAAGGGGATTTTTGGAGTGGTGTCAGCCAAGTAGAAAGCAAGAATTATGCAGGTAAAACTTACCACACTCTAGATAGAGCCCCTTTCGAGCCAACCTACATTAACCAATATGTGATAGATGAAGAGAGTGACTTCGCCGGACGTGTGGAAGATATTGAGCAAGATACGGTGACGATAAAAGATCTCAGCCGTGAGCGAATGATGCATCGCCGTGCGTGGGACATTACGCCTAAAAACATCTACCAAGGGATGGCGCTCGATGCCCTGCTCGACCCAGATATTGATCTGGTGATCTTAACTGGGGCTGCGGGTAGTGGTAAGACGCTGCTTGCCCTAGCTTCAGCACTTGAGCAAACTATTGAAAGAGGCGTGTTTGATAAGATCATCGTCACTCGTAATACACCGGATATCGGTGAAGCGATCGGTTTCTTACCGGGCAGCGAAGAGGAAAAGATGCTGCCTTGGCTTGCGGCGGTAACGGACACCTTGGAGGCGTTACACAAAAATGATCACTGCACTGAAGGTTCACTCAAGTACATCTGTGATAAGGCTAATATTCAGTTCAAGTCGATCAACTTTATGCGTGGACGCTCGATCCAAAATGCCTTTGTTCTGCTCGATGAGTGTCAAAACCTCACCGCTTCGCAGATTAAGACCATTATCACCCGCTGTGGGGAAGGCACCAAGATCGTCTGCTCTGGTAACCTAGCGCAGATCGATTCGCACTACCTTACCCCTGTGACGTCAGGTTTAACCTATATGGTTGAACGCTTCAAAAACTTCGAAGGCAGCGCCAATATCCACCTCAACGGTGTCGTTCGCAGCCGCCTTGCTGAATATGCCGAAGAGAATTTGTAGTCACTTTTGCCGAGATATAATTCATATCTCGGCATTTATTCAAAATAATTATTCACAACCATCGACTAAGTATGTTTAACTAACTCCATTAAACGAATAAACATTCAAGGACTGGAGTATGGCCTTTAATCTACGTAATAGAAACTTTGTTAAGCTACTCGATTTCACCCCGAAAGAGATTCAGTTTTTATTGGATCTTTCTGCTGATCTGAAAAAAGCCAAATACGCAGGTACCGAGCAAAAAAAGCTGGTTGGTAAAAACATCGCTCTGATCTTTGAAAAAGCCTCAACTCGTACTCGCTGTGCGTTTGAAGTCGCGGCATTTGATCAAGGTGCTCAAGTCTCATACATTGGCCCTTCTGGCTCGCAGATTGGTCATAAAGAGTCAATGAAAGATACCGCGCGCGTACTCGGCAGAATGTACGATGGTATTGAGTACCGTGGTTTTGGCCAAGGCATCGTTGAAGAGCTTGGCGCGCATGCTGGCGTACCGGTATGGAATGGTCTAACCGACGAGTTTCACCCAACGCAAATTTTGGCCGACTTCCTCACCATGCTTGAACATGGCCGTGGTAAACAGTTACACCAAATTAAATTCGCTTACCTAGGTGATGCTCGTAATAACATGGGTAATTCACTAATGGTTGGCGCTGCAAAAATGGGCATGGACATCCGCCTCGTTGCCCCAAAAGCCTACTGGCCAGAAACCGAACTCGTCACCGAGTGCCAAGCTATCGCAACACATACGGGAGCAAAAATCACCCTAACTGAAAACGTTGAAGAAGGCGTCAAAGGTTGTGATTACCTCTATACCGACGTTTGGGTCTCGATGGGTGAAGCGCCAGAAGCTTGGGATGAGCGCGTAGCGATGATGACCCCGTACCAAGTCAATATGGATGTGATTGAAAAAACCGGTAACCCACAAGTGAAATTCATGCACTGCCTACCCGCTTTCCATAATGATGAAACCACCGTAGGTAAACAAGTTGCTGAGAAGTATGGCATGAACGGACTGGAAGTCACCGATGAGGTATTTGAGTCTGAACACTCGATTGTGTTTGACGAAGCAGAGAACCGCATGCACACCATTAAAGCCGTGATGGTGGCCACACTCGGACAGTAACAACTAGCGAAAGTCGACACAAAAAGCCTCGATGTAATCGCTTGCGTTAACCAATCTTCAGCGTATAATGCTCGGCAATTTGTCTGGAGGTAGTAAAACAATGCCACGTAATTCGTGCTCTAAAAAGCGTATTACACTGGGTAAGCTAACATGCTTACCGGCGTTAGGTTTTTCTATTTCCGCCGATTTTTAAAGCCTCCCGTAATGGGGGGCTTTTTTATTGCCTAAATTTAGTACTCAGATGGGAAGATGATTATGACCAACACGCTTTATAACAAGCACATTATCTCAATTCCTGAGCTTTCACGTGAAGAGCTTGAATTGATTGTCAAAACAGCGGGTGAGCTTAAGGCTGATCAGAAACCTGAGTTAATTAAAAACAAAGTGATTGCGAGCTGTTTCTTTGAGCCTTCAACTCGTACTCGTCTATCTTTTGAAACGGCAATCCAGCGCATTGGCGGCAGCGTGATTGGTTTTGATAATGGTGGTAACACGTCACTGGCGAAAAAAGGCGAAACTCTGGCTGACTCAGTGCAAGTTATCTCTTCTTACGTAGACGCTTTTGTGATGCGCCACCCACAAGAAGGTGCTGCACGTCTCGCCTCTGAGTTTTCTAACGGTGTACCTGTGATTAACGCAGGTGACGGCGCTAACCAGCACCCTACCCAAACGCTGCTAGACCTATTCTCTATTGCTGAAACACAAGGCCGCCTAGACAACCTTAACATCGCCTTTGTCGGTGACCTCAAGTACGGCCGCACAGTACACTCGCTGACGCAAGCACTAGCTAAATTCAACAACGTACGTTTCTTCTTTGTCGCGCCAGAAGCACTGGCAATGCCGGACTACATCTGCGAAGAGTTAGATGAAGCGGGTATTGAGTACAGCCTGCACACAGATATGGAAAGCGTTGTGCCTGAACTGGATGTACTTTACATGACGCGCGTACAGAAAGAGCGTTTCGACGAATCTGAATACGCCCACATTAAATCGGCTTATATCTTAACCGCAGCACTGCTTGCAGATGCGCGCGAAAACTTGAAAGTACTACACCCATTACCACGCGTTGATGAAATCACTGTCGATGTTGATAAAACGCCGCACGCGTACTACTTTCAGCAAGCTGAAAACGGCGTTTATGCACGTGAAGCACTGCTCGCGTTAGTGCTCAATGAAACCCTGTAATCGAGAGGAAAATCACTATGTCTAAAGAAACTCAATTGCAGGTTGAAGCAATTAAAAACGGTACCGTTATCGACCACATTCCAGCTCAAATTGGTATTAAGGTGCTAAAGCTGTTCTCAATGCACAAATCAGCGCAACGTGTAACAGTAGGTCTGAACTTACCTTCTTCTGCTCTAGGCCATAAAGATCTACTTAAGATAGAGAATGTATTCATCAGCGAAGAGCAAGCGAGCAAACTGGCACTCTACGCACCGCACGCAACGGTAAACCAAATCGAAAACTACGAAGTCGTCAAGAAACTACCACTAGAACTACCTGAGCAAGTTAATAACGTATTTGAGTGTCCAAACACCAACTGCATTACTCACGATGAGCCAGTAGAGAGCAGTTTTAAAGTGTTTGAGAAGAAACAAGACATTCGCTTGAAATGTAAATACTGCGAAAAAGTATTCTCACGCGAAATCGTTACTGAGCGATAGTTCATAAGTCGCCGTTATAGCTGATATTTCAATCAATCCTCGCGGCACGTTAGCGGGGATTTTTTCTTTACGCGGCACGCGATTCACGGCACACTGAGTTTTCATACTTCCCCCTTAAACAGATGGAACATAATAATGACTAAAGTACTTCACACAGAATCAGCTCCAGCAGCAATCGGCCCATACGTACAAGGTGTTGATCTAGGCAACATGGTTCTGACTTCTGGCCAAATCCCAGTAAACCCAGCAACGGGTGAAGTATCAGCAGATATCGCAGAGCAAGCACGTCAGTCTCTAGACAACGTAAAAGCGGTAGTTGAAGCATCTGGCCTAACCGTTACAGATATCGTAAAAATGACAGTTTTCGTTAAAGACCTAAACGACTTCGGTACGGTTAACGAGGTTTACGGTAAGTTCTTTGATGAGCATAACGTAGCAAACTACCCAGCACGTTCATGTGTTGAAGTTGCTCGTCTACCTAAAGATGTGGGTATCGAGATTGAAGCAATCGCAGTTCGTAAATAATCGACGCGATTGAGATTAAAAAAGCGAGCGGTTTAGCTCGCTTTTTTATTGCGAGTACTTTTTGACTACAACTAATAGTAGCGATCGCAACCCAGATGCAGTTGAGGATCGTCCATTAAATCCTCTATATCGACTTCGAACTTTTGATGCGATACGCGCTCCTCAATCACGACTGCATGAGCGCTTTCATCCACTTCAAGTACAGTTCCAATCCCTTGACGACATTCAACTAACATCCCTTTTTCCAGTTCACTGATATCCATCTTCCCTCTCCTCTGTTATCTAATAAGTGTACAGCTGAAAAAGAAAAAGGATCAAAAAAGCCGACTCGAAAGTCGGCTTTTTACTATTCTACTCCGCATTAGTTATTTACGAAGTCAACACCTGTTTGGATATCACCATTTAGTGTTTCTAGCATACCGTCTAGTGCAGACTTCTCGAAGTCACTTAGCTTACCGTAGCTTAGCACTTCTTCTACGCCATCTTTACCTAGCTTCACAGGTTGTGCAAAGAATGGTGCGTGCTCACCGTCGCCTTCAACGTAAGCGTACTCAACCACTTCTTCACCTTGCGCCGCTTTCACTAGCGCTAGACCAAAGCGACATGCCGCTTGACCCATAGATAGAGTTGCAGAGCCGCCACCCGCTTTCGCTTCAACAACTTCAGTGCCTGCGTTTTGAATACGCTTCGTTAGCGCTTCCACTTCTTCAGCTGTAAACTCAACACCTTCAACCTGAGAAAGTAGCGGAAGGATAGTAACACCTGAGTGACCACCGATAACTGGTACACGAACATCACCTGGATCTTTGTCTTTTAGATCCGCAACAAATGTTTCAGAGCGGATAACGTCTAGTGTCGTTACACCAAATAGACGACGCTTATCATAAACACCTGCTTTTTTAAGAACTTCAGCAGCAATTGGCACAGTCGTGTTAACTGGGTTTGTGATGATACCCACTAGAGCTTTTGGACAAACATCAGCAATTTTCTGAGCAAGAGACTTCACAATACCTGCGTTAACGTTGAACAGATCAGCACGGTCCATACCTGGCTTACGAGCAACACCTGCAGAAATTAGAACCACGTCCGCACCTTCTAGTGCAGGAGATGGGTCTTCACCAGCGTAACCTTTGATCGATACTGGCGTTGGGATGTGGCTTAGATCTGCCGCAACACCCGGAGTAACCGGAGCGATATCATAAAGGGCTAGATCTGAACCTGCAGGTAGGCGGTTTTTCAGTAGTAGGGCTAGGGCTTGACCGATGCCACCAGCGGCACCAATAACGGCTACTTTCATCGTAGTTCTCCTTGAGATGACTCTCTTTTATATGTTTTGTAAGTCGATTTGAAATCGGTGTGTTCAACCTATAGTAATCACAAGATGATTACAAATGATTAACGTCAGCTTTGCGACCTTGCGCAAGCCATCAAAATCGGGCTTCACACCTTTACGCCATTATGTTCTTAATCCTTTTGGATAACAAAGAATTAAACGGTTTTCTGTCAATAAATCCTGCCATTTTTACAGTGATTTGCTAGACAGATTTTAGGTTTAGCATTGGCACATATTGCATACCTATGCGAGAATATTCACTTGCTTTTTATAAAACAAACATAGAAAGAGAACCATGCGCCATTCAGAAAAACAAGATAACCTCGTTCGCGCTTTTAAAGCCCTACTTAAAGAAGAACGTTTCGGCTCCCAAGGCGATATTGTGGAAGCTCTTAAAAACGAAGGGTTCGATAATATCAACCAGTCAAAAGTGTCTCGTATGCTGACCAAGTTTGGTGCAGTACGTACACGTAATGCCAAAATGGAGATGGTTTACTGCCTTCCGGCTGAACTGGGGGTTCCAACGGTATCAAGCTCACTACGAGAATTAGTGCTCGATATCGATCATAACAATGCTCTTGTTGTGATTCACACCGGCCCAGGTGCTGCCCAACTTATCGCTCGTCTACTTGATTCACTAGGTAAAGCGGAAGGCATCTTAGGCGTCGTTGCTGGTGATGACACTATCTTTATTACTCCTACGCTATCGATTACCACAGAGCAGCTGTTTAATTCGGTGTGTGACTTGTTCGAGTACACAGGCTAGTTTCATATAAAACAGCCAAATACAAATTGCGCCGCCAAATTCGCGGCGTGATTGAGATCACATCTTAAAAAAATCATACCTTAGTTAAGCTCAACATCTAACACGATGATTTTAAACAACTTTAACCTTGAAATATTCCTAGTACATTAGGTTAATATTCAGGCTTTTTGTCTATATTCGTTAACATCCGTGTAATTATGTGCCGATTTTTTGCTATTATTCAGCCACTTTTTCAACATACGGATTGAAAAAGATGCCGTTTCCAGCAAGAGGAAACTCCCATAGCAACTACACTTGCTAAGGGTTAATAATGAATAAAGGAAGGGAAATTCATGGCATTGAACAAACTTATTAAAGTTGGCGCTATTGCTGCTGCAGTTATGGGCGCAGGCGCAGTTAACGCTCAAGAGTTCATCACAATCGGTACCGGTTCAGTAACAGGTGTTTACTACCCAACTGGTGGTGCAATTTGTAAGCTAGTTAACAAAGGTCGTAAGGACCACAACATTCGTTGTTCAGTAGAATCAACTGGTGGTTCGATTTACAACGTGAATACTATCCGTGCAGGCGAACTAGACTTCGGTATCGTTCAGTCTGACTGGCAGTACCACGGTTACAACGGTACAAGTAAGTTTGCTGAGCAAGGCCCATACAAAGAGCTACGCGCAGTGTTCTCTCTACACACAGAACCGTTCAACATCATCGCTCGTAGCGATGCTGGCATCGAAAACGTTTCTGACCTAAAAGGCAAACGTGTAAACATTGGTAACCCAGGTTCTGGTGACCGTGCAACAATGGGTGTTGTAATGGAAGCTATGGGCTGGACTAACGATGACTTCAAACTGGCTTCTGAACTGAAAGGTTCTGAGCGTTCACAAGCTCTTTGTGATAACAAGATTGACGCATTTGTTTACGTAGTTGGTCACCCGAACGGATCAATCAAAGAAGCAACAACATCATGTGACGCTAAGCTAATTTCTGCAACTGGCGCTAAGATCGATGAAATCGTTGCTAACAACCCTTACTACGCATTCAGCACAGTTCCTGCGGGCATGTACCGTGGTACTGATAAAGACGTAAACAGCTTCGGTGTTGCTGCAACTATGGTAACAACAACCAACGTTTCTGACGATGTAGCGTACAACGTAGCGAAATCTGTATTCGAAAACTTCGATACATTTAAGCGTCTACACCCAGCGTTCGCTAACCTGAAGAAAGAAGACATGGTTCAAGCTGGTCTTTCTATCCCTCTACACCCAGGGGCAGAGAAATACTACAAAGAGATCGGCCTACTAAAGTAAGCACTCTTTGATAACTAAGGAGGCACAGCGCCTCCTTAGTTAATACCACTGTAGTCACGCACTACACTCTATTTTGAGTTTCACATTCTTGAAACTCTTCCTCGTTTTATACCTAAGAAAACCACACAACTGAGCAATATTTCATCTTTTCACTACACTAAAAGATGCTAAATAAAGGTTCTCATAATCATAATTATACGGACCATTTATAATAAGGATTAAGTACATGTCGAAGACAAACACTCCGTCTCAAGATGTGCAAGAAATGGTGGCTCAATCCGATACTGGTGCACGCGCTCCTTCTGGGCTGTCTGGTCGCATCTTATGGTTTGTGCCGCTATGTTGGTCACTGTTCCAACTTTGGTACGCTTCCCCTCTACCATTTATTTTTAATTTTGGCGTACTCAACGATACTGAAGCGCGTTCGATACATTTAATGTTTGCTGTCTTCCTTGCCTTTACGGCTTACCCAGCAATGAAGAACTCGCCAAGGGATAGCATCCCGGTTGTTGACTGGTTACTGGCGCTCGCTGGTAGCTTCTCTGCTGCATATATCTATATTTTTTATACTGAACTCGCTGGCCGTTCCGGTGCACCTACTTCATTGGATATTGTCATTGCTGTTATAGGCATGGTGCTATTACTTGAAGCAACACGCCGCGCTTTAGGTCCACCGCTGATGGTGGTTGCCGCAGTATTCTTGCTCTACACATTTGGTGGTCCTCACATGCCAGATGTTATTGCCCATAAAGGCGCGAGCTTAAACAAAGCAATGTCTCACCTATGGTTAACCACTGAAGGTGTATTTGGTGTCGCACTAGGCGTATCAACGTCATTTGTCTTCTTGTTCGTACTGTTTGGCGCCATGCTTGAACGTGCTGGCGCTGGCGCTTACTTCATCAAGGTGGCATTCTCGCTATTAGGTCATATGAAAGGCGGCCCAGCGAAAGCAGCGGTTGTTGCTTCTGGCTTGTCAGGCCTTGTTTCAGGCTCTTCGATTGCTAACGTAGTAACCACAGGTACATTCACTATTCCGCTGATGAAGCGTGTTGGTTTCCCAGGCACTAAAGCTGGTGCGGTTGAAGTTGCCGCTTCAACTAACGGTCAGTTAACCCCACCTATTATGGGCGCAGCAGCATTCTTGATGGTTGAGTACGTTGGTATCTCGTACGTTGAAGTAATCAAAGCGGCGATCCTGCCTGCACTGATTTCCTACATCGCGCTTATCTACATTGTTCACCTTGAAGCATGTAAAGCAGGCATGACTGGTTTGCCTCGTCGTCACACGCCAAAATTCATTCATAGCTTGCTATCATTTACTGGCACAATTTTAGGTCTGTGTGTTATCAGTGCAGCAGTCTACTACGGCGTTGGCTGGACTAAAGACGTCTTCGGTGATGCGGCAACCCCTATCGTTACTGTTGCCTTACTGGTTGCTTATGTAGCACTGGTCAACATCTCCGCGAAATACGCGAAAGAAGGTGCGATAGAAATTGATGCTGAGCTCACTGAAGTACCAGATCCAGGTCCAACGATTAAATCAGGTCTTCACTTCTTGCTACCGATTGTTGTTTTGGTTTGGTGTTTGACTGTTGAACGTTTCTCGCCGGGTCTATCCGCGTTCTGGGCAACCGTGTTTATGATCTTTATCCTGATCACTCAGCGTCCATTGATTGCGATTCTTTCTAAAGAAGGCAGTCTTGCTGAGCAAACTAAAGCAGGTTTTGTTGATCTGGCTGAAAGTTTAGTTTCAGGTGCTCGTAATATGATTGGTATCGGCGTAGCGACAGCAGCCGCAGGTACCGTCGTTGGTGTGGTAACGCTAACGGGTATTGGTCTGGTCATGACGGACTTTGTTGAGTTTATCTCTGGCGGCAACATCATTCTGATGCTGATATTCACCGCAGTGATCAGCTTGATCTTAGGTATGGGTCTGCCAACAACAGCCAACTACATCGTCGTATCAACGCTAATGGCACCGGTTATTGTCACGCTGGGTGCACAAAGTGGCCTGATCATTCCATTGATCGCAGTCCACCTGTTTGTGTTCTACTTCGGTATTCTGGCCGATGATACTCCACCGGTTGGTTTAGCTGCGTTTGCTGCGGCCGCGATTGCGAAATCGGATCCGATCCGAACGGGTATTCAAGGCTTTACTTACGATATCCGAACGGCAATCTTGCCATTTATGTTTATCTTCAACACCCAGCTACTGTTGATGGGTATTGATAGTATTTGGCACCTACTGCTGACGATCTTCTCTTCTATCGTCGCAATGTTGATCTTCTCTGCCGCAACGCAGGGCTGGTGGTTTACTAAGAACAAATGGTGGGAAACTGTCGCACTACTCGTTCTGACGTTTACTTTCTTCCGTCCTGGCTTCTGGTGGGATGAAATCTACCCGGCGAAGATCATGCACCCTGGTACCGAGATTGCGCAGATTACTGAGCAGTTGAAAGTCGGAGAAGAGATCGAACTATTGGTAGCGGGTGAAAACCTAGAAGGCGACTACATTTCTAAAACGGTACGTTTGCCGTTTGAAGATCGCGCAGAAACAGCAGAAGAACGTATAAGCTCGATGGGCTTAATGCTCAATGATGCTAACGGTCGTATGCTAGTCGATATGGTTGAATTCGGTAGCCCTGCTGAAGCAGCAGGTGTCGATTTTGACTGGGAAATTCGTTCTGTGGTCGTCGATGCAGACCGCCCGATGAAGGAGTGGGTATTTGTCCCGGCGTTACTCCTTCTGATTGGTCTAGCGATGAACCAGAGAAGACGAGCTCGAAAGGAACAGCTGAGCGCGTAACTTAATCAGCCCTGCTCTTAGAGTGGGGCTACAATTAAGCTAAGGATGCATTAACTCCCTCTTAAAGAGGCTCTTTAAGGGGAACAATAAGAGAAATAATGATGTATAAGCAGATTCTTGTTCCTGTTGATTTAAACGACAAAGGCTTTTCAGATAAAGCCGTCGAGTTAGCCGTTTGGCACGCCAAGCACTCTAACGCCGAAGTACATATTCTCAATGTCTTACCTGGTATCCACATGTCTATGGTCGCGACTTACTTTCCGAAAGATGCGGCGCTAAAAATGAAAGCGGATGTGGAAAGCCAGCTTAAAGAGTTTGCCGCGAATCATATTGATGATGACGTGGTGTATAAAGTGCATGTGACTGAAGGCAAACCTTACTCAACCATCTTAGAGTTTGCCGAAAAGTTAGGGGCGGATCTGATTGTCATGCCGAGCCACAAACGCTCTAAAATTGATAAAGTCGTACTTGGCTCAGTGGCGAGCAAAGTGGTCCAGAACTCCCCTATCAACGTGCTAGTGGTTAAGCCCCAAGGCTAATTGGCAACGTCTAACAGCAATAATTAAGGCGCGTGATGCGCCTTTTTTTCGTTAGATTAAAAATCAATAGGTATTACCTATTAAAACTATCGCTACAATCCAATTTCTTTAATGCGAATAATTATCAATAATAACCACATCAAGTTTCCTCACTAGGTTATTGTTATGAAAAAGACACTTACATTCGCTGCTATTCACTTCACTATCGCGTTTACAGTCGCGTATGTATTAACCGGTGATATTCTGATTGGTAGTCTGATAGCAATGATCGAGCCGACAGTAAACTCAGTGGCTTTCTACTTTCATGAGCGCATTTGGCAACAAAGCACAGCACTACAGAAATTGGCTCGTTCTGCCAAGATGAAAACCGCTAGTTTTGCTGTTGTGCACTTTAGCGTTGCTTTTGGTGTGGTATATCTATTGACTGGTGATGCATTTGTTGGCGGTATCATGGCGGCGATTGAGCCAACCATTAATACCTTCGCATACTACTTTCATGAGAAGGTGTGGCTACGTAAACAAGAAGCCACACTGCATTGGGGATGTGCTCACGCTTAAAGCGGGTAATGCGATACACACATATCTTTGCTTAACCCGATATGCAAACGTCGGGTTTGACCATCTAACGTCACTTCCAATAGATATAGATCGTCAAGATTCGGCTTATCAGCATCGGCGTAAATTGGTGCTTCAATTTGAAATAGCGCACTGGCATGATTATCACGCACATCAATTGGCAGATGGTAAGTCATACCATTGAACTTGACTGCTGCAGACACAAGCCCCGGAGAATAGGTCTGATAGTGCAAATCCACAAGGAACTCACAACCACCGCCATGGTGCCAGATTTGCTCCGTGGTGATGTGCTCTAAACGTGTGTTGCGGATAAATTGAAGATACGGCTCCTTCCAAATCCCAATGCGGCTATCAAGCTTTTGATATTGCGGCTCACCGAGTGGACATAGCTCTAGTTGATCTTCTTCAAACAACAGCTGCTCTTCTTCTTCAAGAAATAGAACTTCAAAACGGTTTCGGCCTAACTGCATATAAGGACGAATGTCTTTCTTATATTCAGCCTGACTGCCATCACAATCAAACACCGCGACACCGTTCAAACGTACTTCAGCATGATAGTCGACCCCAGCAATCACAAGATCAACAGCAGGAAAGGCCATCATCGCTTCGTCCACTTCAATATCATGCATCAAGTGCCACTCTTGAGCGGCAATATCTGATTCAGACAGAGAGTCAGGAAGCTTAGCACTCAAAGGTGCAGGAAAAGTGATGTCATCTTGTGGAATCGATAGGTCTGTAAGCGGAGAAATCTGCCAAAGACCAGCAAGTGAAAGCTGCATAAACCGTTTTATAAATTGAGCTAGATCAAGTTTGGAAGATTATAAAGCAGCGCATGTGATAAAGATACAAAAATGCCAGTCACTAGGACTGGCATTCTCAATTCTAATCTAAGCAACAAAAAGTATTGCGTTACTCTTCGTCATCTTCCTCTTCTGGGTAAAGCGCATCTTCGCCTTCGTAGTAAGTGCCCCAGCCGTCATAAATGATGTCGAACTTCTCTGCAAGATGTACCAGTTTTTCAACTTGAACATCGATTGCTTCAGGGTTTAGCGCCGATTCCATCGTCGCATCACAACAAAGCAGCTTATTGCCATCTTCATCTTCGGTTTCTTCAGCTTCTAATACTTCGAAGCCCATTTTGAATGCTTCAACCACTGCTTTTTCTAGGGTATTAAAGTCTTCAGCAAACAGGTGGTGCTCGATCTCATACAAAGCATCTGGATCACTGCCATCTTCTAATAAGGCTTGAATAATATCGCGAGTCTCTTCCTTTTGAATCTCAAGTAATTCTTCAACAGATAGATATTCATCTTCGTGAGACATAAGTCGTGCTCCAGATAGTGACAAAATAGATCGTAATTTACAGCGACGAAATATCGCATGGATCCAGATAAATTACTACCCAGAATGTGGCTTGATCGCGATCTTTCTCCGCCCAAATCAGCAAGATCAAACTAGATCGACCTCACAAGATGAAAAAATTAACATTTCCTTAGCAAGTGAGCGATTCAGAATTATCTCTTTTAAACTCTTCATCTCTTATAAACAGAGATTATGCGTTTTTATCACCATTCTTTGCATATCAAGTGCTCAGCATTAAATGCATAAAAATATGCACCATCAAAATTAAAAGGCGAATTAGTGAATAGCTATGCTGTTACTCGCGGGAACTTCGCATTCCTTAGCTGCGCCTTTATCGCATAGAGACGCAGCTTTACGCCAAATAGGAAAAAATTACATATTTGGAAATTCTATAGATTACCGACAATTATCAGTACAAAAAACCATAAGACAAATAAAAGGCAGTTATTTTCTCCAGCAACTCAGCTTGCATCTTTATAACAAACTTGTCATAAATACGCTCTTAAATTAATTGTAAGGATACAAAATGAGTAAGTTGTATGTAGGCTCAGAAGTCGGTCAATTAAGACGAGTATTGTTAAACCGTCCTGAGCGAGCGCTCACCCACTTAACCCCTTCGAACTGTCATGAGTTGTTATTTGATGACGTACTGGCCGTAGAAGCGGCTGGTGAAGAGCATGATAAGTTTGCCCAGACACTAACTGACCAAGGGGTTGAAGTTCTGCTACTGCACAACTTACTGGTTGAAACATTAGAAGTCGCTGAGGCTCGAACTTGGCTACTCAATACCCAGATTTCTGATTTCCGTTACGGTCCAACTTTTGCCAAAGATCTACGCAACTATCTATCGGATATGGACAACGAACACCTAGCGACAGTACTGCTTGGTGGTCTCGCTTATTCAGAACTACCAATCAAGTCATCATCGATGCTACCGCGCATGCACCAGCCTCTCGACTTTGTGATTGAGCCACTGCCAAACCACCTCTTTACCCGTGATACCTCGTGTTGGGTATACGGTGGTGTCTCTCTGAACCCGATGATGAAGCCTGCCCGTCAGCGCGAAACCAATCACCTGCGCGCGATTTACCGCTGGCACCCTGTCTTTGCAGGCCAAGATTTTATTAAGTATTTCGGCGATGAAGATCTTCATTACGATAACGCTAATATTGAAGGCGGCGATGTGCTGGTTATTGGTAAAGGCGCGGTATTAGTCGGTATGTCTGAAAGAACCACCGCTCAGGGTGTTGAAAACCTTGCTGCAAGCCTATTCAAGCATGGCCAAGCCAAAGAAGTGATTGCCATTGAGTTGCCAAAACACCGCTCATGCATGCACTTAGATACCGTGATGACCCACATGGATATCGATACTTTCTCTGTCTACCCAGAGATCATGCGTAAAGATCTCAACACTTGGCGCCTATCAGCAAAAGACGATGGTGATATGAAGGTCGAAGAAGTGCCGAGTTTCATCCATGCGATTGAAGAAGCTCTCGGCTTAGATTACCTGAAGATCATTACCACTGGCGGTGATAGCTATGAAGCAGAGCGCGAGCAATGGAATGATGCCAATAACGTATTAACCGTCAAACCGGGCGTAGTTATCGGTTATGAACGTAACGTCTACACCAATGAGAAGTACGATAAAGCGGGCATTACGGTTCTTCCTATCCCTGGTAATGAATTGGGTCGTGGTCGTGGTGGCGCTCGCTGTATGAGTTGTCCTATCGAGCGTGACGGTATTTAATACCACGCTTAACAGCCAATAAAAAAGGGTTGATGTGCAAGCATCAACCCTTTTTGTTTTTCTTAAGTAAGTAGGTCACCCTCAAGAGATTCCCTACTCACTCCTTCGTCGTTCTATGGAATGACATAGACGACCAGTCGTTTTATTCGGTACCACCGACTGTGATTGAGTCGAGCTTCAATGTTGGCTGACCAACGCCTACAGGGACGCTTTGGCCAGCTTTACCACACACACCCACACCTCGGTCAATGCTAAGATCATTACCGACCATAGAGACTTGCTGCATTGCTTCAATGCCAGAGCCGATCAACGTTGCCCCTTTAACAGGACGGGTAATCTTACCGTTTTCAATCAAGTAAGCTTCAGACGCAGAGAAGACGAACTTACCTGAGGTGATATCAACCTGACCGCCACCAAAGTTTGGAGCATATAAGCCTTTCTCAACCGTTGAAATAATCTCTTCTGGCGAATGCTCGCCCGGTAGCATGTAAGTATTGGTCATGCGAGGCATTGGCAGGTGAGCGTATGACTCACGACGGCCATTACCGGTAGGGTTTACTCCCATAAGGCGCGCATTGAGCTTGTCTTGCATGTAGCCTTTTAGCACACCGTTCTCGATCAGTGTGTTGTATTGGCCATTGACACCTTCATCGTCAACGTTTAAAGAACCACGTAGGTCTTTTAACGTGCCATCATCAACAATAGTACATAGATCGGAAGTGACCTTCTGGCCCACTTTGCCGCTAAATACAGAAGACTCTTTGCGGTTAAAGTCACCTTCTAAACCATGACCAACCGCTTCGTGCAGTAGCACGCCAGGCCAACCAGAGCCAAGTACGACTGGCATCATACCTGCCGGTGCAGCATCTGCTTCAAGATTCACGAGAGCCATGCGAATCGCTTCGTCTGCATAATGGTAGGCAACCTTGGCACCATCGCTATCTGATAAGAAGAAGTCATAACCAAAGCGACCGCCACCGCCTGAACTGCCACGTTCACGGCGATCACCCTTTTCAGCTAGCACGCTGATTGATAAGCGAACTAAAGGACGAATATCACCAGCGTAGGTGCCATCCGTTGCGGCAACCAGCATCTGTTCATGGACACCACTTAAGCTAACCGAAACTTCTTTAATCAACGGTTCTTTAGTACGAATGTAGGCATCTAGCTCTTTCAGCAGTTGAGTCTTTTGCTCCTTGGCCCAACTCTCTAACGGGTTCGCTGCAGAATAGTAACTCTGGTTATCGGTGCGCTTAAATGCCTGTACTTGGCCATTTTGACCTTGTTGAGCAATACCACGTGCTGCAATGGCACTCTGCTTTAAACCTTCGAGCTGAATTTGATCAGAATAAGCAAAGCCCGTCTTTTCGCCGGCTACTGCTCTCACACCTACACCGCAGTCAATATTAAAAGAACCATCTTTAATGATGCTGTCTTCCAATACCAAAGACTCATGCCAGCTTGACTGAAAATAGATATCTGCATAGTCGATTTGGCGAGTGGCAATACTAGCCAACGTATCTGCAATGTCTTGCTCACTAAGTCCGGCTGATTTTAGCAACGCGTCTTCTACGTGATTTATGGTCATACTTTGCTCTTAATTTTGTAACTGATTGCTGAATCGAGTGTGCTGCCTTACTGGCATCGCAGATCTCAACTCATCGACTTGGGTTAGGTCAATTTCGACTAATAAATTACTTGGTTGATCAGATAGTGCCCCAATAATCTCTCCCCACGGAGAAATGACCATCGAGTGTCCCCAAGTTTCTCGCCCACACGGATGGACTCCTGCTTGATTCACAGCGATAAGCCATGACTGTGTTTCAATCGCTCTCGCACGCAGCAGAGGTTCCCAGTGCGCTCTGCCTGTCACCGCGGTAAAGGCCGCTGGTACAAGAATCAGGTTAGCACCTAACCGAGTGAGTTCACTGTATAGTGTAGGAAAGCGGATATCATAGCAGATACTTAAGCCAAGATGCGCGAATGGGGCTGGATATGTAACAATTTGAGAGCCCGGAGTAAAGGTTTCAGACTCTCGATAGCGTCTATGTCCGTCGGCAACATCGACATCGAACATATGTAACTTGTCATAATGCGCGACAAGCTCACCTTGGGGAGAATATAGCAACGATGTTGTTGTCACTCCCTGAGCTTGCTGGATCGGCATACTACCCACTAAGAGCCAGACTGCATTTTGTTTTGCTAGCTGCGCAATCTGTTGTTGCAACGTTCCTTGCTCAAGCGGCTCTGCATACTGGTGATAATCTTTACGACTGCCAAACACAAGGCTGTTTTCTGGGGTGACGATAAAAGTCGCCCCCTCTTTTGCTAAGGCGATCACCTGTTCACGGATATAGGCCAAATTATGCTGAGGATTTGGGCCAGATGTCATCTGAATTAATCCTACTCGTTCCATGAGTAACTCTCCTTATTTCACCGCTTCTCGCAGTTTCTGTGGCAACTTAAATTCACCTTGGCTACGTGACAACTCTTTAACTATAGGTGCATCCAATGGCCCCTTCACTTCATAATTAACTTGAGTGAAGACCTCGACAACAGGCGAGATCACCGTCGTAATCGCAAGTACGTACAGAGCGGTTTGTGGCGTCACGGCAAAGGCCGTTAAGACCGGGATCCCCGAAGTAATATCTGGAGTAAAGTTAACCTCTGCGTCTACTGTTCGGGTATTAAGATTCGCCAATCCTTTGATATTCATCTCACCCGCGACCGCATCCATTTTGATGTCGTTGGTAAGGAAAATACCGTTGCGGATTGAACCACTACCAGTAATGGAGTTAAACGCCATCCCCTTATCAAACACATCGGTAAAGTCGAGCTGCATTTTACGAATGATGGAGTCGAGACTAAAGATACCCAGTAACCTCGCCGCACCGCTGACATCAGAAATGACCCCTTTGCCTAGCTCAGTCTTAACATCGCCTTGTAAACTCGATATGCGACCTGACCACGGAGAACCATCCCACTCAATATTGGCACTAATGTCAAAGGGCGCGCGTTGGATACCAGAAGAGATACCAAAGCGCTCCATCACGTCGCTGTTGTTTTCACCTGACATAGCAATATTGAATTTAGTGTGGCTTTGCTTGTCATTCAGTTGCCACCAGCCATCCATATTGACCTTGTTGCTCCCGCTTTCAAACGAGAGCTTCTTCCACTCTATTTTCTCGCCTTGGCGCTGGAGATCTAGATGTGTTTTACCAACCTTGTAGCCCTGAAGCCAGAAGTCATCAATAGTCAGAGTGATATTCGGGATCTGCTGATGGAAAGTTCGATCGAACGCACTCACCAATGGTTGTTCATCATTGGTAGGATCGAACATGGTTTTGTCTTTTAGCTCTTCATCCAGCACAGGGACATATATATGAAGGCGTTCAAGAGAAACCGATAAATCATATGGCTCAAGATAACTCGCTTCGCCTTTCGCTTCTTGGCTATCGAGATTCATATACCAACCCAAACCTTTACGTTTGGCGCTGAAGTCGACATCATTCCATTCAATATTGGCCAGTGTCAGCTCTTTTACATCAAGATCAATTCTCGATGGTAACGGAATCTGCGGCGTATTCATTTGTGCTAATACCGCAGAGGAGCTTGGTTGTTCTTGGGTGGCGAGTTCAATCCAATCATCTAGATTGAATTGGTCAGTGCGAACTTGAGCTTGATGGCCAGTAATCGGACTAATTTTGAAGCTCCCTTTACCCAACACTAAATTGGT
Source organism: Vibrio orientalis CIP 102891 = ATCC 33934 (assembly GCF_000176235.1). Lineage (NCBI taxonomy): Bacteria > Pseudomonadati > Pseudomonadota > Gammaproteobacteria > Vibrionales > Vibrionaceae > Vibrio > Vibrio orientalis. Next base: position 2,167,402 of record NZ_ACZV01000005.1, read on the forward strand.
CGCTTTTAGAACAGGTACATCGGGGCGAATATCGATTTCGGTTTGATACTTAGCACTAGGCAGTTGCAGCCTTGCGGTAATACTCTCTTGGTTACCTGAAGCTTGCAGGTGCGCTTTACCTTTTTCACCACTTTTTTTACCTAACGGCGCTGGGTAGTTACTACTTACTAACTTAAGGTCAGCTACGGTATCTATTTGATAGGTAAAGCCAATATCATTCAGTTGCAGGTCAATGTCCATTTGCCAAGGTGCATGGCCGCCAACGGGGGCTACCCATTGATTGCCAAGATAGGGAGCCAGTGGTTTGACATCCCAATCTCCAACTACATTGATCGCCACACCATAACCTTGAGCGATGTTCTCTCCGCCAAAATCGATTGAGACTGGCTGAGTCAGTAATTCTGCCGATAGCCCAGCGGCACTGACCACATCGTTATCAAACTCAACACGACCAGACACGGTTTCTAACGTCATCGGTGGAGCATCAATCGTGACATGGTTTTTATTTAAGTCAGCGTAACCCCAAGCGCGCGCCTCTTTGTCCGTATCAAACGGAATGTTCAGCTGAAACTTCGATTTCACCGGCCCATCCACTTGTACCGCAGTTAAAGCAGCACCCACAGAATCCACTAGCGGAGAAGCTGTCATATAATCGCGCACCGCATTACCTTCAGCACTCGCTTGAGCTTCAATCTCAATGTGCCCATCAGGCCCGAGGACCGGAATACGGCCAGTAATGCGCTGAGCTTTAACATCCATCAATGTGGCGCTGTGCGAATCAAGATACATCGCATCATTTTGGAACAGGATATCGAGCTGTAAATCAGTAATGGCTGGCCAAGCGGTATCGAAGCTAAATTTAGCCTGCTTTAAGCCAACCCACGCCTGAAACATGCCGTTGTTATTCTGGTACGGGAAGTCACCCAACTCTCCATACCAAAGCAATTTCGCCGTATTAACTCGACCACCTTGAATTGCGGTACTCAAATAGTCCGTGAGATCTCGACCAAGCGCTAAAGTTGGTAAGTAACGCCAAGTTTCACCAGCGTTATAGAGGTCTGCTTCAGCATAGAAAGATAAGAACGGGCTGCGCTCTTTAGGAAAATCAAGACGGAAAGCGCCAAGAACTTGTAGATCGGGGGTGGCAGCGGTGACTTTATCCGCCCAAAGACTCCAACCTTGCTCACCGTTTTGCCACACAATGTCCACCTGCCCCTGCTTAATATTAAGCGGAGCTTGAAACACATCACCATAAGGCAAAACATCATCAATCAAAGAGACTCTTGCTTTGGCTTGCTGAAGGTTACCGGCGACAGAAGCTGACACATGATGCACACCTGGCAATAGCTCCCACTGAGACATAGTGCCGCCACTCAACTCTGCCGAGTACTTAAGGCTATCAAGGCCGTCGCTCATCGAAACGCGAACATCTTCAACTAAACCACCAAGCGAAAATGTTTCGATTAACTCTGACGTTGCTTGAGAATTTGGCGCCAGTTTTACTAACGGTGTGATCGTGGCAATATCGAGTTGAGAAACATTTAAGCGCCATTGCTCAGGTTGCCAATCAAAGGCCATATCGAGTTCAGGCCATGCTTTATCATCGGTTCTTAGTTTTAGTGAGTGGGCATTTACTTGCCAACCTTGTTCGATCGGCTCAAGTTCCAGAACACCTGATTCAATGGATAGCTCATGACGTCCGCCCTCTTGCCAAATCAGCTCTGAAGACTCCAACTCTAAGTAAGCACTCACTGGCTGACTTTTCTCAAGCGTTAACCAACTATTAAAGCTGATTTGGCCTTTCTCAATACCCGTTTCTGTTTTGAGGTACTTACTCAGCCAAGGTGTGACTAGCACATTTTGTGCAGAGACATAAAACTCGCCACTCACTTCCGCTAACGAGCCGTAATCAACAAAGTTTGCTTTGACTTTGGCTGAGTTAATTTGGCTGTTAGCTAGGCTGATTTCACCATCAGCAAGATGATGACGGCCGTCGTTTTGCCATCTCAGTTTGGCGATATTCAGTTCACGCTCGGTGCCATCAATACCTAAGAAGTGAATTTGAGAATCCGCGATGGTAAAGCTGTCTAACTGGCGAAGAAACAACTGGTCTAACTGTTGTATAACGCCCTTCTGCTCACCTTGCGGTTTTAGCTCTGACTTATCATCACCCGTTGCCCACTGCACTGAAGTGATATCTAAATTGAGCTGGTAGATATTCAAGTCCGCAACCACAGGTTGCAGTTGCATAATCGTCTGAAACAGATCAATTTCAACTTCTACCGTTTCAGCAGAAAAATGAATACCACTGCTCTCAGGGGTTTGCGCTTTAACCCCTTGCAGTGAAATGGATGGGTGAGTGTTGCGCCAAAAACCATGCAGGCCAGAGATCTCAAAATCCAGCCCCGAGCCTTGGTTAACCCAAGCTTGAATCTGAGGTTGAAAATGGTTGAGCTGAGGCAGTGCAATACGCAGACCCGTTACCGCGATTGCCAAAACAATCAACACAGTAACGGTCAGCCAAAGAAAAAGTCGCGTTAGACGAGTTGCAGTCGTAGTCACATACAGCCTTTACATCATTACAACGTCAAACTGCTCTTGAATATAGAGAGGTTCAGCTTGAATCTTCACTTGCTTACCAATAAAGACCTCTAGCTCTGCAAGTGCATGAGACTCATCGCCTTGCAGGGTTTCGGCAACCGCAGGTGATGCATAAACAACAAATTTATCCGCATCATAAGCTCGATTAACACGTGTCACTTCACGTAAGATTTCGTAGCACACCGACTCAACAGTCTTAACGCTGCCACGACCTTCACAGGTTGGGCAAGTTGAACATAAGATGTGTTCGATGCTTTCACGGGTACGTTTGCGGGTCATTTCAACTAAACCGAGCTGAGTAAAACCATTGATATTGGTTTTAACACGATCTTTGTCTAATGCATTTTCCAGTGATGTGAGTACACGATTGCGATGTTCATCTGCGATCATGTCAATAAAATCGATAATGATGATGCCGCCTAAATTGCGCAGGCGTAATTGACGCGCAATGGCCTGAGTCGCTTCAATGTTAGTGTTGAAAATCGTCTCTTCAAGATTGCGTCGACCAACGAAAGCACCGGTATTGATATCAACTGTCGTCATCGCTTCAGTTTGATCGATAATCAGATAGCCACCCGATTTAAGTTCAACTTTACGCTCTAATGAACGTTGAATCTCGTTCTCGGTGTCGTACATATCGAAGATCGGTTTTTCACCTTCATAAAGCTCAAGTTTATCTGTCAGCTCAGGGACATACTCAGAAGTAAACTCTTTGAGGTTTTCAAATTCTATACGTGAGTCGACAAGAATTTTGTTTAGCTCGGTACCGACGAAATCGCGTAAAATTCGCTGTGATAGACCTAACTCACCATACAGAGTGGCGCGAGTTTTATATTTGCTGCGGCGCTCAATCACCTTGGACCAAAGACGCTTAAGAAAAGCGGCATCTTGCGATAACTCTTTCTCATCCGCACCTTCTGCAGCAGTACGAATGATAAAACCGCCATTTTCGTCACAGTAGTGACCAACCACCTTCTTGAGGCGATTACGCTCTTGCTCGCTCTCAATACGCTGAGAGACACCAACATGGCTTGCCCCTGGCATAAAGACTAAATAGCGAGAAGGAAGGGTAATATCTGTGGTTAAACGCGCGCCTTTCGTGCCGAGCGGGTCTTTCACAACCTGCACGACAATATCTTGACCTTGGCGAACAAGCTCAGAGATATCACGAACTTGGAACTGCTGTTTTTCGTTATCAGCAACACATTCGGTATGCGGGACAATATCAGACGCATGTAGAAACGCCGCTTTTTCTAAACCAATATCAACAAAGGCGGCTTGCATACCCGGTAGCACTCGGCTAACTTTTCCTTTGTAAATATTACCAACAATACCGCGCTTCGCTTCACGTTCGACATGGATTTCTTGTAGGGTTCCCCCCTCAATCATGGCCACGCGAGTTTCACTCGGGGTCACGTTGATCAGCAACTCTGCACTCATGAGCGCACCTCAAAAATAAAATTATAAAAATTTGTGCAAGAGCTGGTCAGTTTCAAATAATGGTAGGCCAACAACAGCGTGATAGCTGCCTTCAATACGGGTGACAAAACGCCCACCGATACCTTGAATTCCATAACTGCCAGCTTTATCGCATGGTTCGCCCGATTGCCAATATCGTTCTATTTCTTGCTCTGACAGGGTCTTAAACCATACGTCTGTCGATACCACGACAGTCTCTTGAATCTCGTTAGTCGCCACCGTTACGGCGGTCATTACTTGATGCTCTCGGCCAGAAAGCATTAATAGCATCTGTTTAGCATGCGCTAAGTTGTCCGGTTTCTCTAGCACTGTATCGTCACAGACGACAATCGTATCGGAACCTAGCACCACTGATTCTGGTTGTAGTTCAACGGCAGCCATCGCTTTATCTCGAGACAAACGTGATACATACTCAAACGGCGTTTCAGCTTGGTTTTGGCTCTCTTCAACATCGGTTTTCAAAACAGAAAATTGAAAGCCCAGTTGAGTAAGTAGCTCTTTTCTTCTTGGCGAACCTGAAGCCAAAATCAGTGGTTTAGTCATTATTTATCTTACGTGCCAATGGCGTCTAACCCGACGCATTAATAAAAACATCCAAGGCCACAAGATGCAGTTGATCAACCCACTCCACATTGTGACAGGATTGAACATTACATCTTGAATCAGGTACTCACCACAGAAAATGAGCACGTCTAAAACCACCGACATGATTCCTATTAGAATAGCCTGTTGCCACAGTGCCATGTTACGAATTACCAGAAAGTTGAGCGCAACAAGGTAAACGACGATAGACATCATCATCCCTCGGATACCAAGGGTTGAGCCTAATAGTAAGTCCCATAACAGGCCAACAATCAGTGCGGTGCCTACGTTAACGCGATGAGGCAATGCTAGTACCCAGTAACAGGTTACGAGCAATAGCCAAGAGGGTCGTAACATGTCGAGCACACCAGGCCAAGGGATCGTCTGTAGGGTTAACGCCACCAAGAAAGAGCATGCAATGACAAATTTGCCTTTTAGTACACTATTCGCCATGTTTGCTTATTCCTCAATAGTTCCAGATAAGGATTGTTGAACCTTGTCCTGACGCGAGTCATTCGGCCAAATAAGCAGTAGATAACGCAGACGTTCAAAGTCGACGACAGGTTCCGCTTCAATTAAGGCAAACTCTCTGCTTGTATCACGTTCGACTTCAGCTACGTGAGCCACTGGGAAACCTTCTGGATAAACGCCACCTAAACCCGATGTCACCAGTAAATCGCCTTCCTCAATATCCAGACTGATTGGGATATGATCAAGGTTAATACGATCAGATTTACCCGTGCCTGAGGCAATAATACGAATATCGTTACGGATCACTTGAACAGGAATAGCGCTTAGGCTGTCAGTCAATAAAAGCACGCGGCTATTGTGCGCTGAAACAAACGTCACTTGGCCAACGATACCTTTTTCATTCGCCACAGGCTGCCCAACGTAGACGCCATCAATTTGTCCTTTATCAATCACCACTTGGTGACGATATGGAGAGGTGTCGACCGCCATCACTTCGGTCACAACTTTACGCTCATCACGGATGAACGATGAGCCTAGCAACTTTCTTAAGCGCTGATTTTCTTCTCGATATTGATCGAGCAGCAATAGGTCATTTTTCAGACGCAGCACTTCACGTTTCAGATTATGAGAGCTTTCCATATAATCCCGGCGGATATTGAAGCGCTCATAAGCACCATCAAACATTACTCGAGGCACGTCCGCTAAATATTGGATAGGAGCGACCATGCTATTGAGTAAATAACGCACTTGGGTAAATGCGCCTAAACGACTATCAGCCAGCATAAGGCTGGCTGATAGAATGACGGCAAAAAACAGACGTAGCTGAAGTGAAGGTCCCTGGCCAAAAATAGGCTTCATGAATAGTGAGATCCTTGTATCTTGCCCGCCTCAGTATCACTCTGAGGCCACATCGATTATTCTTCGCTGAATAGATCGCCGCCGTGCATATCGATCATTTCTAGAGCTTTACCGCCACCACGAGCCACACACGTTAGTGGATCTTCAGCGATAACAACTGGAATGCCTGTTTCTTCAGTTAGAAGACGATCAAGGTCTTTTAGTAGTGCACCACCACCAGTTAGAACCATACCGTTTTCAGAGATGTCTGAAGCTAGCTCTGGTGGACATTGCTCAAGTGCAACCATCACAGCTGATACAATACCTGTTAGAGGTTCTTGTAGCGCTTCAAGAATTTCATTTGAGTTTAGGCAGAAGCTACGAGGCACACCTTCAGCGAGGTTACGACCGCGAACTTCGATCTCTTCTACATCATCACCTGGATATGCAGAACCAATCTCATGTTTGATCTTTTCAGCCGTTGCTTCACCGATCAAGCTGCCGTAGTTACGACGTACATAGTTGATGATCGCTTCATCAAAACGGTCACCACCAATACGTACAGATGAAGAGTAAACCACACCGTTTAGTGAGATTACCGCCACTTCTGTTGTACCACCGCCGATATCGACAACCATTGAACCTGTTGGCTCAGATACGCGTAGGCCAGCACCGATTGCTGCAGCCATTGGCTCATCAATCAAGTAAACCTCACGCGCACCAGCACCTAGCGCTGATTCACGGATTGCACGACGCTCTACTTGTGTTGAACCACAAGGTACACACACTAGAACACGCGGGCTTGGCTTTAATACACTGTTGTCATGCACTTGCTTAATGAAGTGCTGTAGCATTTTTTCGGTTACGTAGAAGTCAGCAATAACGCCATCTTTCATAGGACGGATCGCCGAGATATTCCCTGGCGTACGACCCAGCATTTGTTTTGCTGCGTGACCAACCGCTGCAACGCTTTTGCCCGCACGGTTACGGTCTTGGCGAATAGCGACTACTGAAGGCTCGTCTAGGACGATACCCTGTCCTTTAACGTAAATAAGAGTGTTGGCAGTACCTAAATCGATAGATAGGTCATTTGAAAATATGCCACGAAGTTTTTTGAACATATTCTTCGCTCATCCTGAAAGAGTTAGAAGATAGAAAATTGCACTAAATGTACCAATGCCTTGCCGTCACAGCAAGGCATTGAAGTGTAAACATGGGCTGAAACCCGCAATTTCTAACAGATTCCTTACTTAAGCCAAAGAATTTACAATTATTATTGGCCGATCAAGCCGGGTTCACCGCGAAAGATCACTCGATCGTTACCTCGGTATATACCAAATGTCACCACACTGGACGGATCTTGTTCACCATTCGCATCGTCACTAGCTAGATCATCATCCCAATTGTAACGCAGCCACGGCATATCATTGCGCGTATTATCCAGCTCTAACCAAATTTGCGTCTGTTGGCGAACTTGGGAAGAGTGAGTGACCGTAATTGAATCGGATTCACCGTTATTCACCAATCCACCATTGGCAAAGCTCAAGGTTTCCGCGGTTTGGCCTTCTTCGACCCAAATATTGTTATTGTCGGTCGATGTGCTTTCGCCAAGAATAGTCGATACTGCATCGTCATCACTGTTGACGACAAAGCGCTCACCATTCCAGAACTCAACCCTAAGCGGGATATTAAGCGTTGTATTCACTGTGCTGCCCAAGCTATCAAGAGCAACGCGGCCAAAGCGCAGGTCAGGTTGTGCGGTTAGTAATCGAGGGTCGCTTCCATTTTCTTCAGATGACTGATAAGCCACAGGGTCCACATTAGATAACCCTTCATCAGTGATCGATATATTGCTTACTCCATCTCCAATACCATTAAATGGACCGTCTTCATAACCAGTAGCTGTCGTAGCCTTCTCCCAACAAAGCTCGCTAGCACAATTGGTCGTTGGCGAAGCTTCAGCGATTTCGAAGGTGCCGATACTACTGCCTGATGACAAGTTCCACTGTTTGTTTGGCTCTGGGGAATGGAACCTCTCAGTAAAGTCTGGTTCAAACAAGGCAAAGTTTGCCGTTAAGGACGACGCAAAACTCGCATAATTTTGCACTGCACTCCCATTTGCATTTAACGCCTCGACATCAAATGAAACCCCATCAAAGGGTTGGTTCATATAAGCAAATGATTGAGAACTCGGATAGTCCCATACAGGAGTATTTATCACTCTAAAAAATTTAGGATAAAAACGACCGATATCTTCGCTATCAGAGTCCAGATCCATCGTTAAGTAAGTCGCACTAGTTTGGAATCGAATCGTCCCTACTTCATTCCACGTATGTGACAGCGTTTGTATGAGGTTACCGCTGTCAAATGATGGAATAGATGTAGGTGTTATTACTCCTTGCTGCGGTGGAGTCGATGGATAGACAAGGCTGTATGTTAATTCAAGAGGCCCATTGTCTAGACCATAGTTACCAGTTTGAGGATAGCGACACTCTTCATTCACATTGCCTCTGGAATCAGGATGTACGATAGGGATATAGCTCGCGCTAAACTCATCACCTGAAGCCATAAATCCAGGCGTCCCTGTCGTTGTAGATGGGTTCCCATTAGCGCTATTGCTCGTCTCATGAACATTACAGATAGCGACTTTCCAAGGCCTTGAGTAGACGTCAAATTCACCTTTTAAGCTTCCGCCTTCTGATGGACAACGTTCCTCATCACAGACAAAATTAGGATCTTCAATCTGAACCGTTATATGACCTGATTCTTTGAATGTTAAATCGGCTTGTCGATTATTATCATTAAGCACAGCACTAAACTCTAAGTCATCGGCTGTTGGCGTTAAGCTTGGTCGGTTATAGCTAAAGCTTGCTGTCGGGCTCCCTGTATAACCAAGATTAATCAGTTGCCCACTATCACTACATGCTTTTACGTCAATGGTAATTTGATTGTTTTGTCCCGCGACTAGGTACTGATCATCCACTTCAAACTTATATGGTACATATTTGATCTGTTCCGTATCTTCAAAACTCTGTCCATTTACAGTGAGATTCGCTTTGAGATCATAATTGCCAATTGAAGCAGTTGAATTGGTAATGACTCTATATTTAGCAATACCGTTTGCTTCAGAAATAAAGTTAACTGTTAAGTTAGACCCATTTTCTTGGATTAGCATTGGCTGATGTCCGGCGACCAAGTTCCCTTCCCCGTCAAACATGTGTACTTCAACGATATTATCAGGGTCAGATTCACAGGTTAGGTGGTAGTTGAATGGTTTGATCTCAATAGAAGAGAGAGACGGAGCGGGTTGAGACTCACAACTTAAAGGATAGATCTTATTTTTGCTACCACTAATCGCAATGCTGTGGGCTGTAATACCGCCACGAATAACGTTATTACTACCATTAATAATAAAACCGTTATCAGCATCATCGGCAGCAGGGTCAACATAAAAGAACGCATTTATCCGGTAATTACTCTCTTTATGTTTAAAAATCGGTATTCTGATATTAGAGTCATCGCCATGACCAATAAACAAGATGTCATGGCTACTACCAGTGTGGTTAATCTTAATATCAGATTCATTAAACTGGAGTTCTTCATAGTGAATAATACTTGGCTCAAGTACTTCAATTTGAGCGTTAACCCCATCAAATTTAAGCTCTTCTATCCAGTAATTCCCACCTTTTAGCTGTAGCTTAGAATCTTTAGCAAGCTTAACTTCTTCATATACCCCGCTATCAAGTGCGCGAGTCTCACCTCGCTTTAGTTTTATTTCGATATCACCTTGCCTAAAGCTAGGCAATGAGACAGGTAGCGTAGGATGATTTTTGTTTGGGTCAAAAGTACACACACCGATAGAACCATTCGGGTACTCACATAAATTTGCAGGCTGAATAATGGTAAGGAACGAATACTTAGGATCATTATTCGCTGGATAGATACGATTCTCCACTCCCCCTACTTGCATTGCACCAAAAGGGCGCTGTGAAGCGTAGACGTTGGTTTGTAACCCATTTGGTACATACGGACAAACGTCTAACTCAAACGGTTCTATATCTACGCAAGAACCGTTCGCAATACAGTATTTATCCGGGTCGTTAAACTGACTCCCAACAAGATTTATTTTCAGCCATGGATCAAATTTGTCGACCCCCATCAAATTAGATAAACTGAAATTGCTAATTGTTTTCTTAACCACTCCATCAACAGAATAGGTCAACGTTCCCCAAATCCATCGCGAATTGTTGTCAGCACGTTCGAATTTAATGCGAAATGTACGCTCTTTTCTCTCTCCAACATAATCACGTTCGTAAATTGCAGGTCCATACCTCTGATAGCTCCTGTCATCCGTCCAGAGTGGATAGTAATAATTTCTTTCAAAACGCACACGATTTGAACCATCCGAGTCTATTTGAAAAGTGATACAAAAATCCGTCCTAGTATCGACCTCACTGCCAGGCGCTAAACATTGAGATGCTTGAGCAATCGATGGCACCAAAACTACCACTGCCAATATCAGAGCTGATAACAGCTTAACTAGCATATTCATCGATTAATCCCTCAACCACACTTGCTGACTACGTTGCACTTCATGGATACCTGTTCCGCAGCTAACCGTGGATTGCAAAATGTAAAATGTTCGGCCATCAAGCTCCCCCCTATCTTCACATTCTAGCTGCTGCAATTGACACGAAACTGTCGCACTCGTAATCAACCTCTGTTCAATAAAATCTCGAATATCGCCGTTAACATTAAGCCTTAAGCCAGTACATATTGATCCGACATCATTGCTACTCTCATCAGGGTACATCTCGGTCAAGACATACTCATTGGCAGAGTGACTCAACAGCCAAGCTTGTGTACCTAGTACTCCACGTGTGGTGGAGTCTCGGCTAGACCAACTGGTTAGATTCAAACTGGTCGCTAGGTAGCCCATCACCAAGATAACGAAGATAACAATGATCAGCATACTGCCGCTCTGTTTTGACTTACGGGACATTGATCACCTGTATATCTTGATTATAGGTAGAGGACTCGCCATTTAACTCGAAAGTAAGCGTTACATTCACTACGCCGTTGTGCTGAACATCTGCGGCCTGATAAGAGAGCTGATTACCATTACCCGTTAACTTATCGGTCACTGTCACGCCATTGCGGGTGACCCGGGTGCCAGCAATGCAGTAAGTCACTTGCTCGTCACCGTCGAAGATAAAATGGCGATTACTGACAGAGCCGCCAACCAGATCTTGTGCGCCACTAGTAAAGCTAAATACGTTGTCTTCAACCAATCCAGCACTATCGACAGAGTAGATATTGTCGAGATCATTTAGGTTCGTCGATGAGCGAGTTGGATTGATGATTAAACGCTGAGTTGAATTGGCGCCACTTACAGATGCTGAGTTACTGACGATGAAATTTAAATCTGCGCCCGACACCGCATAAAAACCTGAATCCGCAATAGAGTAAAACGACACACAATTACTGCCATCGCCTTCAAACATGTTCGGTACGGCATGGCGAACTTCACGCGACATCTTCTCTAGAACAAAAGTGGCTTCCGTCTGTAATCGGTAGCGCTCGACCGAACCAAAATAACCAGTGACACCTAAATGAGTAAAGTTAGCGACCCCGAGTAGGAGTATTGCTGACACAATCAGTGCCAACACCATTTCAATCAGGGTAAAGCCTCGGCTTTTCATCAGTACTCTCCCCTAAAACCGGTGAAAGTAATTGGAGGCTGGCTACTTGCTGTAATGGTTAAAGAAATTTGCTGCAAATTCGCTGCACCACTTACGGCATTGATATCAATATCCAAATCAAAATTGGCATAGCTAGGATCTAGGTTATCAATGATGTTTTCTGCCGCGCTGGCAAGGGAAGTCACATTGGTATCAACCGAGAGCATATCTGTCATGACACTCTGCCCCAATGCCGAACTGCGGGAAAAGTAATGGTACTCACCAGATTGAGATAACTGTGGGGCAAGAAAAGAGGAAAAGATAACCACGGCTACGCCTAAAATAATCGTCACAATCACAGCTTCAAAAAGGGTGAATCCATACTCAGACTTTTTCATTAGATACACTCCGAGTTTTGCGGAAAAACAAAGCCTTCACTATTGATGCATACCCAAGAGCTGTTCGAGCCATCTAATGTAGAAATACGAATATCAATATTGCCACCCTCGACCGTCGCACTGGTCGGGTTGCCAAGCAAATCAAAGCTCACCCGATTATTATTGGCAGTGATGATGAATTGGTAATTCTCACTCAGCACAACATCACTTCTTTGTTCAGCACGGTTGAGAGTTAACCGACACGCTTCTACGGAACCTAAACAGTTGGTTGAAGTACCACTTATCGCTTGCGTAGCCAAGATGAAGTTTTGATTGGTATTCACACCATTATATTGCATGCGATTGACTTGAATTTGGCGTACCAATGCCATGGTTTGATCTTGCAGTGCATACAGCTCGTAGTCTTGGCGTCCTGAAAAGCGTGTCGCTGCAACTACTGACACAATAGCTAGTAACAGAATAACAACGACTAACTCAATAAGAGTAAAACCTTGAGATGAGGAGTTAGGCTTTGCTTCCATGAGGCACCTAAGTGATTATTTTTTCTACTTATACAGTATAAAAGAGAACTGCAATTAAAGGGAATGTTTTGCGGTTATTTGAGAAGGAATAAAAAGAATTTAATTTAGGTAAATAAAAGGCCAGCGAACGCTGGCCTCAGTCAATCTTAACAACCGTTAGTTACAGCTTCTGAGAAAGCTTCTGTCGTTGCATTTGCCGCTTCAACATAAATAACGAAACAACCTGTTGTGTTGGCTGGCGTAGTTAAGTCGTATACAAAACCATTGTTAGCTTGTACTGGGTCTGTTCCTGCAAATGAGTATGCTACAGCATCTGGCACAACGCCTGTTTCCGTGACGTTAACTAGAACCCAATCGTTGCCAGGCAAACCTGCTACTGCGTCTTCAATACCACGATCCTGCGCACCAATAGCTGTTGCTGTAGGGTAACCAAAGTTCGTAGCAACACCATTAGTAATAGGCGTAGTAGCGGCATCCGCCGTTTTAGGGTCTGTCTCTTCACCATCAATTGCGGAGCCACCATATACAATGCCTAAAGCACCAGACATTGCACCGTTAAGACCCTGTAATGATGCTGCACGAGCATCTTGTTGTAGGTTCAAGAAACGTGGTGCTGCAGTGACTGCAAGAATACCCAAAATAACAATTACCACCACTAGTTCAATTAGGGTGAAACCGCCTTGTCTTTTCATAGTTTAACTCTCTCTATGGATAATATTTGCAGCACTACTGCAATGTTACGGTCACACGACCAGTTTCAATCTCATACACAAACTGATGTTCACTATTGCCTTCTTGCTGCACATACGTACAGGTCGAGGCGCCATTATCAGCTTGGGCAGAATATTTAATATTCGAGTCCGTTGCCGCATCTGCCACGGTACCAACTCGAGGTGGATTCTGTAGTAAGTTTTCCATTAAATCGATACAAGCTTGATCATCGAGACTGGTTGGAAAACTGCTGTTATCTGTATTAAGACCGTATGGATAGCCATCACGGAAGTCACCGCCAGTTTGTTCTGAACTTGTGAGCCAGAAATCGATACCATCATAGTTAACGGTATTGCGCACGTCGGTATTAATCGTCAGTGACGGTCTTGCTTCTGCTTCCCATTGAGCACGAGCAGACAGCACACCTGTCGCGTACCCACCAGCAACACCTTCAACACTGGCTTTTTTAGCCTCATCAGTGACATCTAAAAAGCGAGGTAATGCCGCTACAGCTAACAAGCCAACGACAACAATAACGACCACTAGCTCAACTAAAGAAAAACCAGATTGTTTGTTAAACATAATAATCACTACTCACTATTTGGTACACCGTATTATACGGAATTTATACATTTGCGCTACTATTCAACACGTCAAAAAATCAATTCGCCAAAAATCCGACTTTTGCGGAAAATTTATTATTAATCAAACCAATAGAAATAAATTGATTTTGATTATACAAGTAATTACAACGATAAGAAGAGCCAATAAACTCACTCTCAATTGCGACCGGAAAACTGCCTAGCACCTCTTTTTCCGGATAAAGAACATCCAACCAAAAAGCACAATCATTTTGCTGCCGCGCATTCACGGGTAAGACCCAACCAGACCCCGTATAAGTAATCAATTTGCCATCCAGTTTTAGGTTCTGTTTTTGCCCTGCCAGCAACCACTGCTGCTTGTAGTAACCCGCTTGCTCAATCACGCGTTTACTCGCCACTAAAAACGCGGTGTCACTTGCCTCTCGCTCAACATCTTTCCATGCAAGCAAAAAACTCATCACCAAAATAATGATAACTAGCAACCAAATGACCAAACGTGAACGCTCAAGATTGGTGATTAAGCTAGCCTTTGATGGCATCGAGCATTCCCCACATAGGTAAAAAGATACCAAGTGCCAAAATCAATACCATGCCCGCAACAATTACCAGTAGAATTGGCTCAATTCTCGCCGTCAGTGTTTTCAGATCATAATCGACTTCACGATCATAAAAATCAGCCACTTCTAATAGCAACTCATCAATGCGCCCCGTCTCTTCACCCACCGATATCATCTGAATAACCAACGGAGTGAAAACGCCACTATTAATTGCGGTTGATGATATGGTGCCGCCAGCCTCAATTGAGGATTTCATCTCAAGTAATCTGTTTTCTAAAAATTTGTTGCCTAGCGCCTCTGCTGACAACGCTAATGACTGGTTCAATGGCACGCCAGCCTTTAGCATCAAAGCGAAAGTTCGTGAAAAACGTGACAGTTGGGCTCGATTAATCAACTCACCAACAACGGGCATGCGTAAACGGAATTTGTCCCACTTTTCACGTCCATTAGCAGTATTGAGCCAAGCTTTAAACGCAAAGCTCATTGCTACCATCGCAACCACCATCATCATCCAGTAATTGACGAAAAATTCTGAGGTCGCTATCAATATTCTAGTCGGTAGTGGCAAATCCACACCGAAGCGCGCAAACATGCTCGAAAACTGCGGGATGACTTTAACGTTAAGCACAAACATCGCCACCATAATAAAGCTGATAACGAAGGTGGGGTAACGCATCGCGGTCTTTATTCGCTTTCGTGTCTCTACCTCTTGTTCATAATAGTTTGCTAGTTGCAGTAGCGCTTCATCAAGTCGACCTGTGTTTTCCCCAACATGAATCATCGACACAAATAGCGGGCTAAACACTTTAGGAAACATCTGCATTGAACTTGATAGACTTCTACCGTTTGTCAGCTCTTGTGTCACATCTTCAAGTGCTTCTTGCAACTGCTTATTGGAGCTATTTTGACTCAACCCTTTCATCGAGCGCAGCAACGGAACTCCCGCTTTGGTTAAGCTGTATAGCTGACGACAAAAGATCACCAACACTTCAAGCGGAACCGCGGGAGTGAGTAGCGCTTTAAAATCAATACTCAGTGCACTCTTTCCACCACCAGATTTAATACTGATAGGGATAATGCCTTTATTCATCAGTTGCTCAACAACCGCATCTTGTGTCGGCGCTTCGATACGACCTGACACTGAAGAACCGTCACTATTTCGCCCTTGATAATGAAAACTTGGCATAAACTAGGCCTACATATAGATTGCTTGTTCAAAGCCAGATGAGTTTCCCTCACCCAAGCTCATCACTTCACTGAAACTCACAACACCATCAAGAGCAAGCTCCATTGCCGAAGCAAGCAGAGGTTTGTAGTTTTCAGACTGACGGGCTACACGAGAAAAGCCGACTGCATCGTTTGCTCTAAGCATATCCATCATATCCTGCTCTAATTCCAACAACTCAAACACACCAATTCGTCCGCGATACCCCGTCAAGTTACAGTTTTGACAGCCCCGCCCTTTAACAAATTGGCGACCGACTTGATTCGGGAAACGCTGGGCAAGCCACTGTTTACGAGCATCATCAAGGTGCTCTTCCGTCTTACAATCAGGACATACTTTGCGTACTAAGCGCTGCGCGACAACAGCTCGTACCGCACTGGCAACCAAATAACCGGGCGCGCCCATATCCATCATCCGCAGTGCACTATCTACCGCATCATTGGTATGCAAAGTACTTAACACTAAGTGACCGGTTAACGCAGCCCTCAAACCAATTTCAACCGTTTCTTGATCACGCATCTCCCCGACTAAGATGATGTCTGGATCTTGACGAAGGAAAGTTCTTAGTACGGTTGAGAAATCTAGGTCAATTTTTGGATTCACTTGCACCTGGCAAACACGAGGTAAGCGATATTCTACCGGGTCTTCCGCGGTAATGATCTTTTTCCCCGGCTGATTAAGCTCACTTAGCGCCCCGTACAAAGTGGTGGTTTTGCCTGAACCTGTAGGGCCTGTAACCAGAATCATGCCATGCGGACGTCGAAGCTGACGACGCAAGCGTTCGAGCAGGTGACTAGGAATACCGGACTGCTCCAGTTTTCGCACACCCGATGACTGATTGAGCAAACGCATAACCACCGACTCACCGTGCTGTACTGGTAGCGTCGACATACGAATATCAACCGATTGCCCTTTGGCGCGGATGTTAAAACGGCCATCTTGTGGTAAGCGTTTCTCCGAGATATCTAGGTTTGCCATTAACTTGAGACGTAACACCAGTGCCGAGGCGATATTAACCTCATTAAGCAAGGTTTCGTGCAGCACGCCATCAATACGTTGGCGTAAGCGTAATACATTAGCATCAGGCTCGATGTGAATATCCGAAGCACCAACTTGAATCGCATCTTCAAACAAAGAGTTGATTAGTTTTACAACGGTCACTTCTTCACTGTCATCGCCTTCGATATTAAAATCAAAAGCCTCAGTAACTTGGTGCTCTGCTTGCAATTGCTCAGCAAACGACGCAATTTCTTTGGTACGTCGGTAGTAACGGTCAAAGCCGTCAACCAATTGCTTCTCTGGTGCAATCACAAACTCGATGGCATATTGACCTAACTGCCCCAAAAGTGCTTCTTGAGCAAACAGATCTGCTGGATCACTCATCGCTACACGCAAGGTATCCATCTGGCGACCAATCACCAGTGCACGTAAACGACGTGCATGCACTTCTGGCAGAAGTTGAACCGCTTCGACATCGACATCTGCACGGCTTAAATCAATCAGGGGAATATCAAGCTGCTGAGACAAAAACGTCAGCATTTGATGTTCAGAGAGAAAACCTAACTCGATCAGCGCCGCACCCAACTTTCGTCCGGTTGTTTTCTGCGAATTTAGCGCTTGTTCAACTTGGTGCTCAGTAATGATGCCTTCTTCGACTAATAGGTCACCAAGTCGCTTTCTAAGTTTAATTTTCACTCGGTTGTTCCTCTAAACGGCCAATCAAAGTTAATCGATCACGAATAAATTGCTGAGTTTGACTCGATAAACCAAGCTTGGTAATCGCTTGCTGATAAGAGGCCTTAGCTAAATCAAGATCAAATGCGCGCTCTTGTTGGATACCTAACCCTAACCACCAACGACCACTTTCTGGCTCTCTCTCGACCAACTTTTGGTAACTTTGTAGTGCTAAATCATCCTGCTTTGCTTTCTGAGCTAACACCGCACGCAGCGACAGGTATTCTACCGAAGCAGACTCTGGCAATGTGCTTAGTACGGTCAATGCGGCTTCACCTTGCTTTTCCTTCATCAGCATCTTGGCTAACGAGAGTCTAAGCTCGGCATTACTTGGTTCTAGAGCGATGCCTTTTTGCAAGATTTCAGCGGCTTTGCGAACCTCACCTTTACCGTAATAGAGTGCCGATAGACGCCTACGCACTTCATCATTGGATGGCGTGTAACGAAGAGCCTCATGATAATTTTGCAAAGCCTCAGCCAAATTATTGCTGTCTAAGGATTTCTTTGCTCGCTCTTGTGCCTTTTTAGAGAGTTGTTGTGGCGTAAGCTCTACCTGCTCGATAACCACTTCACCATTTTTCACCAACGGCGCTGGTTTTGCTTTATCGGCACTATTAACTTGAGCAAGCAATATTGGTTGTGGTTTAGTGACTGCTCGCGGCGTTTCAGCTTTTTGACCAACAGCCTTAGACCCAGTGTTCGCTAACTCTTCACGAACTGGCGCTGAGTGATAAATCAGCTGTTGTTCGGTATTTACTTTACTTGTCGGAGAGACCATCGCACTGTGGCTTGATCCTGATTCAGGAATGGAAAGCGCTTGTGGGTGTACAACAACCTCTTGCTGAGAAACCGCCCAACCTCCAACAGCTAGACTTAAACCAAAACTTCCTACCACCCAAGGTAGAATGGCTCTCTGCTTAACTGGCTTTACTTCAGCCTTTGATATGCCTTCAGAGCAAACGGATTTTTTATTGGCCAATTCTGATAGTGCATTATTCATCGCACTCATGGTTTAACTCCAGCCCCACAATCGCGGGCTTTTAAATTTAGGTTTACAACTATCGTAAGTGTCATGGACAGCGTGGAATAAGCAAGCATTGGTGACACTTTTCGATTTTTTGCTAAAGGCTAACACTAGAGCTTTATGACAAATCTGATTGATCAACCTTGGATAGCCCTTACTGGCTCGCCATATCGCTTTCTTCTGGCTGAGCGACAACAAAGAGACCTCTCCGCCTGATTTTGACAATCGGTTATCGATATAAGCGACAGCTTCATCTAACGTCAGTCCTCTTAACTGAGCACTAAAAGTAATTCTCTGCCGTAATTGTCGCAGATGATGCTGCGACAAACGCTCATCAAGCTCAGGTTGACCAAATAAGACAATTTGCAGTAGTTTGTCTTGCTCGGTTTCCAAGTTACCAAACAACCTAAGTACTTCTAACGCGTCATCACTTAACGCCTGCGCCTCATCAACAAGCACGACCACTTGCAAGCCGTCTCGTGCCAACTCAATTAACCGGCGTTGAATATCATCAACAATCGATGTCACATCTATCGACTCAATACCCAGCTCTTTTGCTACCGCAACTCTTAAGCGGTCCCCATCAAGGGCTGGATTAGGTAAAAAAACCAGCTGTACGTGCGGCTTAAAGTGCTTAGCCATCACACGACAAACCATGGTTTTACCCGTTCCTACCTCTCCCGTCACTTTGATCAAACCCTCACCCATTTCAAGTGCGGCATTGACGGTCTGAATCGCTTCATAGTGCGGCGCCAATCCTAGAAACAGCTCCGTATCAGGAGTCAGATGAAAAGGCTGCGATTCAAAACCAAAGTGTTCGAGGTACATTTCAATTACTGCTCGTCAGGAAACCACTCTTGTAACAGATCACGTGAACGCTCTAACTCTTTTTGCCACGTATTCACACCAACAACGGAAGGCTTAAGTAAAATCACGAGCTCCGTTTTCTGCGTCAACTTTGTCGTATTACGGAACAAATGACCTAAAGCGGGTATATCGCCTAAGAATGGAACCTTTGAAACCTGATCGATGGTGTTGGACTTCATCAAGCCACCAATCACAACCACATCACCATCTTGGGCGCGAATCACAGAGTCCGATTCACGAATCGAACTGCGCGCTAATGGCAAGGTAATACTGGTGTTACCGTAGCCAATCTCTTTCACTTGCTCATCAACATCAATCACCGCTGGGTGCACATGCAATAGCACATTACCTTGGTCATCGATTTGCGGTGTAACATCAAGAGAAATACCTGAGAAGAAAGGGGTCAGTTCGACTTCTGGTGAAGGCTCTGAGTTATCACCACTACCCACGACACTAGAAAGATCGGTCACGTAGTACTCATCAGTACCCACTTTAATCACCGCTTTCTGGTTATTTGATGCTGTCACTCGAGGGCTAGATAGAACATTTAAGTCGCCCTGAGTTGCCATAAAGCTCAGTACCGCCTCAAAGCTACCGCTTGAAATAACTAGGTTAGACTGACCACCGAGTAAAGTTCCAATCGCATCTAAACCAGGTAGAGCGGCTGGAATGATACTGCCGCTAGCATCTTTAACGATCGAACCCTGACCGATAGTGTAGTTGGTGCCGTTTGAGCTGAAGGCTTTCGACCAATTAATACCTTGCTGATAACCATCACTCAGTGTGACTTCGAGAATTTTAGCCTCAAGAATAACTTGGCGATGCATACGCTGCTGGGAAATACCTAAGAAGCTACGAACCTCACGAATTTCATCTGGGTACGCTCTAATAGTAATGACACTCGCTTGAGGCGTTACAACAACACTTTGCCCATTTCCAGAGCCAATCAGCTGTGATACCGCGACTTCTAGCTGAGGCCAGAAATCACTTTCATTAGTGGTTTCAATTTCAGTGCCGCCCTTCGCTGTACTGGTTGAGCTCGAAGAAGAACTTGACGACGAACTCGAAGAGTTGGAAGAAGATGAGTCCGATGAACCTGTGTCTGTATTGGTAATGGTGCCTGTTGAAATAGAAGTTAAAGAGCGTCCGACACGCTTAAATTGGAGGTAATCAACAGGGATGGTCACCGTACGCAGGCCAGCAGGGTAGACTTGGATAACATTACCCGTTTTCACAATGTCATAGCCGTACATATCCTGAACGACCGATAGCACCTCATCTAATGAAACATCCGTTAGATTGACCGTAATCATGCCACTGACTTGGGGGTGAATCGCAGCACTAAACTGGGTACCTTTAACTAAGCTGGCAAAAAACGCCTTAGCTTCGACTTGATTAGCCTTAATTCTGAAGCGCTTGATTGTTTGTGTTGTAACGAGCTCTTCACCATTCAATTCTGGCATAAGGTCAGCCTCTACCGATGGCGGCAGTGTTTCAAGGCTACGGCTGTTGTTTTCATTGATCGCTTGATTCAATGCACTTTTCGCTTCAACTGGGTCTCGGTGCCCCATTGAGCAACCAGCTAATAGTGATGTAATGGTTATTGCTATAGCGAGTTTACGCATATATTTCTACTGACCTTACTGTTTTACGTCCAGAGTGAATAATTCTAACTTCCACTGCTTACCACTACGGGATAAGGTGACCACTTCTGGTTCAATCCGATTAACTCGATAACCACTGACGCTCTCGCCAGCTAATACCACTTTGCCACTTAAGATCGCACGACACTTGCCCACTTCAGAACAGACAATACTTTGCAGACTGGGCAGAGGCTTCCTTACTACTTTAGGTGTCGCGGTTGCTTGGTTAGGTTGCTGCCAGCCTAACGGCGCTGTGGGATCCTTTGACGCCCAAACATTTAACGAGATGAGTACGCATAAAGCTGTTAGCCATGTTTTAGCCACCGATAAACTCCTGCCTTGTGCCTAGGGTGTAAACTTCAAGTACTAACCGAGCGGTAGGGTACTCTTCTACTGAGTACTGAAAAGCTCGCCAATAGTATTTTACCGGTAGGCTTTCCAACGTTTCTAGGTACTCGACGATCGCAAAGTAACTCCCGGTCAACTCAATCTTAACAGGGTGTAAATAGTAGCTAGAAAATGACTTATTTTTTTCATCGCTAACAATCGACTCAGCATTCATCGACTCTAAAGAGACAAGGCGTAAGCCTTTGGTTCCCGCTAGCACATCTTCTAGTAACTGAGCCATTTCA
Source organism: Vibrio orientalis CIP 102891 = ATCC 33934 (assembly GCF_000176235.1). Classification (NCBI taxonomy): domain Bacteria; kingdom Pseudomonadati; phylum Pseudomonadota; class Gammaproteobacteria; order Vibrionales; family Vibrionaceae; genus Vibrio; species Vibrio orientalis. Next base: position 2,188,967 of record NZ_ACZV01000005.1, read on the forward strand.
CTCGGCGCTATCAAGCTTTCCACAATCTCAGCCAGCTGCTGAGAAAGCACCTGACTTTCCGTCATTAATCGCTTGTATTCTAAGTTCAGTTCTTGATCAGGATCTTTCTTTAGTTTAGCTGTCATCACCAGAATGTCTGCTTCCAGCCTCTGAGTGCTTAGTTTGGTATTCGAGATCTGCTTGTATAGCGACTGAGTACTTTTTAGCGCAGGTTCAACCACAAAAGTGAATAGACATAAAATGATAATGACAAAACCACACAGCGCCACTAGCCACTTTTCGCGCAGACTCATTTGAGTAAACTTCTCACTCCACTGCTGCCAATACTGCTGCATTACTTGCTCTCCTGCTTCGTTTTAAGCTCGAAAGTAATAATATCGTGCTCATTTCGGCCTATCTTTAATTTTTCAAAGCTACGCCCGACCAGGTTAATTTCACTTTTAAATTGGTTGACCCAATTTGGAATCGATTTCGCTTCTCGCGCCAGCCCTTGCAAATCAAGAGTTGTCGCATCAATAAAGATTGAACTTAAAGAGATATCATCGCGGCCAAGTTCAGAAAGGGAACGCATCACACCGGAGTAACCCTGTTGCTGAGAGTCATCAAACTCTCCAACGGCATCTAAAGAATTACGTTTTGCCTCAATTTCGAGTTTCAGTCTGGCTACTGCAGCAACTTTAGCAGCCGTCGGCTTATGTTTAGCAAGACGCTCCTCAAGACTGGTCACCTGTTGTTTAAACTCAGCTTCCTGAGCTCTAAATAACTGCAACTCTTGCTCTAACTGACTCTTTTGAAACTGGAAGTAACTCGCACTTAGCAGTAATACTGCCGCGACGGCGCCCCACCCAACAGCGACATTTTTTAGGGTAAGGTAGTCTTTTTTCGGCTTGAGCTCTGCGGGAAATAGATTCACCTCAGCATGGTGAATATCACTAAGCATCGCCGCTAAAATGGGGCCGGACTCTTGTTCAGAGTCAGACAAGGCAGCAACTTTAACATTCAGCCTATCGCTCAATGCTAGCACTATCTCTTGCTGCTCTTCTTCATCACAGCAAACTTGCATTTGATGTAACGAAGCTCCTCTCAATTGAGATGAAAGGTAGTCAATAGAGCGCTGTAACTCCAGCGCAATACCATCAAGCTGTAAAACGCTACTTGCAACACCCGTTAATGGCGGCGTTACCCCACGAATAGTCCGTTGAAATGCGCATTGCTTTTCAACGTAGGCGCTGACACGAAATTGGCCTCTTTTACTGCGCTGTAGCAATAAGAAATTGGATTTGTCGCCAGCTGTATGTCCCCAGATTTCATCTTCAACCAATACTCGACCAAGCTCTATGCCCAGCTTCGTCAATGATTCGTATAGACCAACAATAAGCGCTCGAGAAACAACATAGACTTGTCGTTTAGTGCTTAGCGGTAAAGGAGCAGAATCAGCGACAATCTCGGTAATGCGCTCACTAATAATTTCCTTGAGTAGGAAAGGCAATGCGCTAGAGATCTCTTCGTCAGGAACGTTAGGTTTCTCGATTTGATAAGTTTGATACAGATTAGAGTGAAGAACGACATCCAGTGACACATCAGAAATATTGCGCTCACGGAGGACTTTGACTAACGCCTCTTGCCAAGGAATATTATCAAACGGAACCTGTTGTGGTAGGTCATTTCCCACTGCCGACGAGAAAAAAAGTGCACTTGGCTGCACTACAACACCGATGCGTGCTGCAGTTTGCTTGCTGTTTTTAAATTTACCGAGCAGGGCTTGAATATTCATTTAGTTATTTACGTTTTCCGCCAACGATTACGTCGACCAACCTGAACTTTATTCGGTGTGGCGACGACACTCTGTTTCACTGTTTGTTTAGGTAGTAGCTGTTGCTCTGCTTCTAAATAACGCCCTTGTATGCCGTGTACACCTAACTCAATGACAGTTTGGTGCTCTTGTTTATTATCGACACCAACAGCAACAACCTGAGTCTTTAATCCGGCACACGCCCCTAATAAACTGCGAACAAACAGCTGATTTTCATGGCGCTGGTCAATTCTCTTCACTAGGCTACGATGCAGTTTTAAATGACTTACCGGTAACTCTTTTAGATAGTGTGTACTGACTATTGAACGACCCGCTTGACCAATAGCAACCTGACAGCCTAATCCAGCCAGCATTTTTATCACTGGGCGCATATAATCAAGATGCTGAACGACTTTCGCTTCAGCAAACTCAAAAATCAACCTTACCCGTAGCTCCGATGAAATCTGTAGCAGCTCATCCCTAAACCACTTGAAGTAGTTTCGATCCGCAAAAGGTACCACATGCAGGTTAATTGCGTAACGGTTTGAATCCCTTGAATCTTTTAAATATTGCGTAATTGCTACAATAGCCGCTTTATCAAGCACACCTTCATAACCAACCGATTCAACCGCTGAATTAAATCGAGACGCTTTCATCACGCCATTTTCTGGATCGTTAATGCGAGCAAATAACTCTAGGTGATCAACTCGCTTCTCTTTCTGCTCATCGAGCATGTAACAAGACTGAGAGAAGACGTAAAGTTGATCGGGTTTCAAAATTTGGTCAAGTAGCGTTCTCCAACGGACACTACCTCGTTCTTCGGTCTGCGACGTATGCTTTTGAAACCGACTCCAAGTATTATTACACTGTAATTGTGCACTTTTCAGCGCGGTTTCAGCTTCATCAATAATTCTAGTTGGACTTTCGCCTTCGTGATACATACTCACACCAACATGTACCCAATCATCAAGCGCTAAAGGTTGAGGCGGCTGAATTTTTGCCAACTGTTTTAGACATTGCGTAGCGATATTTGAGACGTCTTTACTTGATAAGTTCGGGGCAAAAATCGCAAAATCTGAGCTGAAGTAGCGAGATAAGATGACATCGGGATAGCGCTGAATAACATTATTGAGCCCCTCTCCGACTTGCACTAAGAAGTCATTCGCAATCTGCTTACCCTGCTCCTCTTCGACATCATCCCAATCATTAATTCGCAGCAGCAGCACACCACCTTGCGAGCCATGCTCTGAAAGTGCTGACTCTAATTTACTATCAAATAGAATCCGATTTGCCGTCCCTGTCAGTTGGTCTAAGAAAGTTTGGGTTCGAATAAAGGTATCAAATCGACTGCGCTCTTGACGGGCATCTTGTAACTCTTCAATTAACCGATCAAGTGCTTCACTTGCGGTATAAGGCCACTCTCGAAGATCCCCTTGAGCGTATTCCTCGACGCGACCAGCCAATATCATTCGACCACGCTCTTCAAGCAACTCGGAGCCAAGTAGCTGTTCTTTCAGCCACTTCAAACCTTGCATCAAGCAAAATACGATTAACGCAACGGCAAGTGTGATTGACCACAAGGCCTGCATGGAATATCCATATCCGATATAAGGCGGCACCGCTTTGAAGCGAATACTGTAGCCATCATTACGCTCAAGTATGTATTCGGCTTGATATAAAAGAGCAGCATCAACTTTAGACGAAGTATCTTTAAAGCGATAAATCACGCCATAAGATGAGAGCAGTTCCATCTCTACGATATTGGAGGCTTGCAGCATTTTGGGCATCCAACGCTGCATAGAATAAGCAGCATCTGGATCTTCCATCTCTTTATCAACAACGTCGACAATCCCTTGCAAAGAGTGATCGAGATACTCTTGCCCCAAACGTTTAAAGGATAAAGTACCTCCCAAGAATAGGATAAACATGGCACTAATAACGATGACCGTTACAAACGCAACCAAACGCGTACTTAACTTTAAGGTAGGGGTATACCTCATCAATGAAAATCCTTTTTCTACCGCAGAAACTTGTTGTCAGGATGGCTGCCCATATAGAACAAATATACTACCTAATAAGTAAAACCTATAACTTATTGAGGTTTATCTTAGCCAATATATAAAAAAGCCGCGACATGCGCGGCTTTTTTTCAATAACAGACACTTAGAATGGGATGTCGTCATCAAAATCCATAGGCGGCTCATTGTATTGAGGCTGAGCTTTCTGCGGCTGAGACTGTGGTTGCTGTTGTTGAGCAGGTTGGTGCTGCATTGGCTGCTGAGGTTGTCCCCAACCACCTTGCTGTGGCTGAGACTGACCCATGCCTTGCGCTGGAGCGCCACCTTGAGCGCGGCCACCTAGCATTTGCATTACGCCGTTAAAGCCTTGCACGACCACTTCTGTTGTGTAGCGGTCTTGACCACTTTGATCTTGCCACTTACGTGTTTGCAATTGACCTTCAACGTATACTTGCGAACCTTTGCGTAGGTATTCGCCTGCAACTTCAGCCAGCTTGCCAAACAGAGCCACACGGTGCCATTCTGTTTTTTCACGCTGCTCGCCCGTTGCTTTGTCACGCCATGACTCAGACGTTGCGATAGTGATGTTTGCCACAGCACCGCCGCTCGGCATGTAACGTATTTCTGGGTCAGAACCCAGATTTCCGACTAAAATAACTTTGTTAACTCCACGGCTAGCCATGTTTCGCTCCGTCCAAATAGGTATTGATGTAGAAATAGCGCAATAGGATAACACGCTTTCCGTTTGGTACAAATCTTCCTACCAACAATGTCCATTTGCCTTCCACAACAACATTGCTCCGCGCCAATTTTTAGAGGGCGTTCAAGGTTTATCTGGTCTGAGTAATCGATAAATTACTTTCAAATATGAAATTAAACGCAAAGAGCACACCAAAATTCGCACTCTAGTGCCGCATGCTCCACCCTATCAAAAAATATAAAACGTCAGCATGCGAGGAAATTATGGCTAAGAACATTTACAGCAGAACCCTTTACTTTTTGGGCGAAGACACCAACACCACTCACCCTGTTATCGATCAGATTGAACAACACATTGATATAGCTATCCCACGGATGGTCGCCGACGACTTATTGTTGGCAATGCAACAACACAAACACCGAATATTAATGATAGACCACCACGACTATACAAAAATTAAAAGCCAGTTACGCGACCTACCACTGGCTAATAAATCGTTTGAAACCATCGTCTTTAATGTCAGTCATCGCCTGACCACGGATGAGCTGCTCTCTTTTGGCCATCTCAAAGGGCTGTTCTATCAGAGTGATAAGATCGACCTTATCGCAAAAGGCTGTGAAGAGATCATTAATGGCGAGAACTGGTTACCAAGAAAAGTTGCATCACAATTACTGTTCCATTATCGCAATGTTGTCGATACGCATACCTCACCAGCGACTGTGGACCTAACCACTCGTGAAATACAGATCCTACGCTGTCTAATGGTAGGTTCTTCGAATATTCAAATCGCCGAAGATATGTTTATCAGTGAGTTCACCGTGAAGTCTCACCTACAGAAGATATTTAAAAAGCTATCGGTCAAGAATCGCGTTCAAGCGGCCGCATGGGCAAAGCAGCATATGCGCCCTTAACTGATTAACATGACACATTTTTGACTTCAGAATTGGCGTATTCATTATCTATTCATGCAAATCATGGTATGGTTGCGCCAGTTCAAAAATATAAAGAAAGTTAAGGTTTTATCATGATCAAAAAGTGCCTTTTCCCAGCAGCAGGCTACGGTACTCGCTTCCTACCAGCAACAAAGTCAATGCCAAAAGAGATGATGCCAGTCGTCAACAAACCATTGATCGAGTACGGCGTTGAAGAAGCGATTCAAGCTGGTATGGATGGTATGTGTATTGTTACCGGCCGTGGCAAGCATTCGATCATGGATCACTTTGATAAAAACTATGAACTTGAGCATCAGATCAGCGGCACCAATAAAGAAGAACTACTGGTTGATATCCGTGACATCATTGATACTGCTAACTTCACTTATATTCGTCAGCGTGAAATGAAAGGTTTAGGCCATGCGATCTTAACCGGTAAAGAGCTGATCGGTGACGAACCGTTTGCCGTAGTGCTTGCGGATGACCTATGTGTCAATGAGCAAGAGGGCGTATTAGCGCAAATGGTGGCGCTGTTTAAACAGTTCCGCTGCTCAATTGTTGCAGTACAAGAAGTACCTGCTGATGAAACACACAAGTACGGTGTCATTTCGGGTGAAATGATCAAAGACGACATCTATCGCGTTGACGACATGGTAGAAAAGCCAGAGCCTGGAACAGCGCCAAGCAATTTAGCGATTATTGGTCGTTATATCCTAACTCCAGATATTTTTGAACTGATCGAAAAAACCGAACCGGGTAAAGGTGGTGAGATTCAGATCACGGATGCACTACTGAAACAGGCAAAGGCAGGCTGTGTTCTGGCCTACAAATTTAAAGGTCAACGTTTCGACTGTGGTAGCGTAGAAGGTTACATTGAAGCAACCAATTACTGCTTCGAAAACTTATACCTAAAAGACACCAAAAAATCTGAATTAGACAAGCAACAAACCACTAAAGAACAAGCTTAACTGCAAATAGTGTGCATATATAAAAGGCGACTAACACAGTCGCCTTTACTGTTTTTTTATCCAGTATTTCTTTGCACATTTGTCACTCTATGTAATACTTAGCCCACTTGTTTTTGCATAGAGTGACGAGAATGGATCAGATAGAAGTCCGTGGCGCCCGAACCCACAACCTGAAAAATATAAATTTAACTATCCCTCGCGATAAGCTTACCGTTATTACAGGTTTATCTGGTTCAGGAAAATCTTCCTTAGCATTCGATACTCTCTATGCAGAGGGCCAACGTCGCTACGTTGAGTCACTTTCTGCCTACGCTCGTCAGTTTTTATCACTGATGGAAAAGCCTGATGTTGATCATATTGAAGGCTTATCTCCGGCAATCTCTATCGAGCAAAAATCAACATCGCATAACCCTCGTTCAACCGTCGGTACCATTACCGAAGTCTACGACTACTTGCGTTTGTTATACGCTCGAGTCGGTGAACCTCGTTGTCCAGAGCATCACACGCCACTTGCCGCGCAAACCATTTCTCAAATGGTTGATAAGGTTTTAGAGCTACCAGAAGGCTCAAAGATGATGCTATTAGCTCCTATCGTCAAAGAGCGCAAAGGTGAGCATGTTAAAACGCTCGAAAACCTAGCAGCACAAGGATTTATTCGCGCTCGCATTGATGGTGAAACATGCGATCTTTCTGATCCACCAACTCTTGAGCTACATAAGAAGCACACCATCGAAGTGGTGGTCGATCGCTTTAAAGTTCGTAGTGACCTTCAACAGCGTTTAGCCGAATCTTTTGAAACCACACTCGAACTATCGGGTGGTATTGCCGTTGTTGCGCCGATGGATGGTGAAGGCGAGGAAATCATATTCTCTGCTAATTTTGCCTGCCCATTATGTGGCTATAGTATGCAAGAGTTAGAGCCGCGTTTGTTTTCATTCAATAACCCTGCAGGGGCTTGCGGCACTTGTGATGGTTTAGGGGTGCAGCAATACTTTGATCCTGAGCGAGTGATCGCCGACGATGCATTAAGCTTGGCGGAAGGTGCTATACGCGGTTGGGATCAAAAGAACTATTACTACTTTCAGATGCTTTCCTCACTAGCCGAGCACTTTGGCTTCGACCTCAACGCGCCTTTTAAATCGCTGCCGAAAAAGACTCGTGACATCATACTTACTGGTTCAGGCCGAACAGAGGTTGAATTTAAGTATATTAATGACCGCGGTGATATTCGTGTTAAACGACACCCGTTTGAAGGCATCCTCAATACGCTCGAACGCCGTTACCGAGATACAGAATCTAACGCTGTTCGTGAGGATTTAGCCAAGTACATTTCAACCAAAACCTGTTCTAGCTGTGACGGTAGCCGACTTCGCTTGGAAGCGCGTAACGTCTTTATCGGCGATACCACGCTACCTCAAATCGTTGAGCTGAGTATCGCTGATGCTCTGGGCTTTTTTGCCACACTCAAACTTGAAGGTCAGCGCGCTCAAATTGCCGAAAAGGTAATGAAAGAGATAAATGACCGACTGCAATTCCTAGTAAATGTCGGACTTAACTACCTCAACTTATCCCGCAGTGCTGAAACGCTCTCCGGCGGTGAAGCGCAACGTATTCGACTGGCTAGCCAAATTGGCGCCGGTCTCGTCGGCGTGATGTACGTTCTTGATGAGCCGTCAATTGGCCTGCATCAACGTGACAATGAGCGCTTGCTGAAAACACTGACCCATTTGCGCGACCTGGGCAATACTGTACTTGTCGTAGAGCATGATGAAGATGCTATCCGTATGGCTGACCATGTGATTGATATTGGCCCAGGGGCTGGTGTACACGGCGGTAATATCGTTGCAGAAGGCACCATGGATCAGATCATTGCCAGCCCTAACTCATTAACAGGTCAATACCTCAGCGGTAAGAAAGAGATTGCGATACCGGAGTGCCGCACTCCTAAAGATAAGAAGAAGGTTGTCGAACTTATCGGGGCAACCGGCAACAACTTAAAAGATGTCACCCTAGAGATCCCTGTTGGCTTGTTTAGCTGTATTACCGGCGTCTCTGGCTCAGGAAAATCAACACTGATTAACGATACTTTCTTCAAAATCGCTCACACTCAGTTAAATGGAGCAACCACCGCAACTCCAGCACCTTACAAAAAGATCAAAGGTCTTGAGCATTTCGACAAAGTCATCGACATCGACCAAAGCCCAATTGGTCGTACACCACGTTCAAACCCTGCGACTTATACTGGCATTTTTACGCCAATTCGCGAGTTGTTTGCTGGTACACAAGAATCTCGTTCACGTGGTTATAAACCGGGCCGATTTAGCTTTAACGTGCGTGGTGGCCGCTGTGAAGCGTGTCAGGGTGACGGTGTGATTAAAGTTGAAATGCACTTTTTACCCGATGTTTACGTCCCTTGTGATGTGTGTAAAGGCAAGCGCTACAACCGAGAAACACTCGAAGTGCGTTACAAAGGCAGAACCATTGATGAAGTTCTAGAGATGACCGTTGAAGATGCTCGTGAGTTCTTCGATCCGGTTCCTGTGATTGCTCGTAAACTGCAAACTCTGATGGATGTCGGCCTGTCGTACATTCGCTTGGGCCAAGCGGCAACCACCTTGTCTGGTGGTGAAGCTCAGCGTGTCAAACTGGCCCGAGAGCTGTCTAAGCGTGATACAGGAAAAACCTTGTATATCCTCGATGAACCGACCACAGGTCTGCACTTCCATGATATCCAACAGTTGTTAACCGTGTTACATCGCTTACGTGACCACGGCAATACCGTTGTCGTGATCGAACATAATCTAGATGTGATCAAAACTGCCGATTGGATCGTCGACCTTGGACCAGAAGGCGGTCAAGGCGGAGGGGAAATAGTTGCAACTGGCACACCAGAAGATGTGGCCCAAGTCAAAGGGTCGCATACCGCTCGGTTCCTCAAGCCTATGTTAAAATAGCAAATAATTGTAAGATAAACAGACCAGTGCAGATCCACTGGTCTGTTTTTTTAAGGTGTTGTAATTTATGGCGACTACTCATGTAGCAGGAACGGAACTAGAATTCAGAGCAGCAAAGCCACCTTTGATTAAGCCATTCTTAGTTTCTATAGGCATTGTTTACTTGCTAGCAATGCACTTTTTTATGCCTAACCCAGGTGGTTCCGGTCTCGCTCTTGCGTTTAATTCAACCACTTGGCTTGCACTAAGTTTCACGATCGCTATCGGTCTGTACCAGTTCGGTACTCTGGGTAAATTCAGGTATAACAAACTTACCGTCGGCTTGTTTATCAACTGTGTGATGCTGACCATACCCGTTATCTATCACAATGCAGCCCCTTCTCTATCGACCGGAAAACTCCTCGCTCTTTGGAGCGGCTACCTACTGTTCGTTATTTTGCAGCAATTTCGTTTTAGTAATAAACAAAAACAGCGCTTGTTATGGTTTATCACTATCGCGGTATTCATTGAAGCACTCTTTGGCTGGGCACAATTCTTTGTTTTAGAGCCGGGCAATATCTTCGGTTACAATACCGTCAGCAATCGTCCTTATGGCATTTTCCAACAGCCCAATGTGATGGCAAGCTTTTTGGCAACAGGCCTTGCGCTATCTGGTTATCTACTGACACGCCACCCGACAAAGTATCAGCGCAAAGTCAGTGAAGTCGCTCTACTTTATCTGATGCCAGTGGCAACCATTCCGCTGTTAATCTTTTTAGCTTCTCGCACAGGTTGGTTAGCCGGAGTGCTCTCAGTAGGATTGTTACTGCCTTACATCTACAAATTTGCGACCAAAAAACGTTTCTTTGGTTGGTCGCTGGCCGTGGTTGCAGGCATCGCTATTGGACTGAGCACTAATATGATTGCTTCAGATCCTTCACTCGCCTCACAACGGACGAACTTGGAGAGCCCAAGACAATATACCTTCCCTCAGGCTCTCGACATGCTGATCGAAAAACCATTTACTGGTTATGGCTACGGTCGTTTCGAACCGGAATATATCGTCTACACAGCTCGTCAGCATCAACTCAATGAACGCTATAAGCCAGGGCTTGCAGCGATGGATCACCCACATAATGAACTGCTCTATTGGGGCGTCGAGGGAGGTCTGATACCCATACTTGCAATACTACTTGCTGCAACTCTGGTTTTAGTCCGCATCGTTCAGACCACACGAGGGACGCGTTTGGCTTTGTTTGCTCTGTTTGTACCGATCGTACTGCATAGCCAACTTGAGTACCCCTTTTATCACTCTGCTATCCACTGGATTACTTTCGTTATCTTGCTCTATTGGGTTGATCAAAGGGCAACGTCTTACCGACAGATATCATTGAGCTTTGTCTCGCAAACACTGTTGCGCGTATTCAGCTTGGTGATTCCAATCCTTGTTAGCTTCTTTATGCTCACCACGCTACATACCAATTACGTGTTAACCCAATTTGAACGCTCACAACCTAAGAACCCAGAACTATTGGAGCAAGTGACTAATCCGATCGTTTGGCAGGACAGATTTGATTGGGATATCTTCAGCACCTACCTCAATATTGGCTTGCACCAACAAGAGGCCAAATTTATTCAGCCTTATATCGATTGGTCTTTGGACATCATCAAAGATAAGCCTCGTCCGGCTTTTTACAATAATTTGATCTTGGCTTATCAGGGACTGGGCGAAACAGTCAAAGCGGAACAGATTCGACGCGAAGCACAATTTCTCTTCCCTGAGCGAGACTTTTCGCAGGTGTTCTATATTCCACCTAATGTTGATGCGTTAAAGGCTCAAAACGAGCAAGAGCAAAAATAAATAAAGGCGACCATTGGTCGCCTTTATTACTTCAGTCCCATAACGCTATTGAGCAAGAGACTCTTCCAGTGCGCGTAAACATAACGCAACATTTTCAGCGCGAGCACCGTAGCCCATTAAGCCGATGCGCCAAGCTTTACCCGCTAGCGCACCCAATCCTGCACCAATTTCTAAGTTATAAGTATTAAGTAGGTGGTTACGTACCTTAGCGTCATCAATACCTTGAGGAATATAAATCGCATTCAGTTGAGGTAAGCGCGAGCTCTCTTCAACGACAAATTCAAAACCTAGCTTTGCCAAACCTTGTTTGAGTTTCTCATGCATATCACGATGACGTTGCCAAGCATTCTCAAGTCCTTCATTTTTTAGAATCAACAGCGATTCATGCAGCGCATACAAGCTATTTACTGGTGCTGTGTGGTGGTAGCTACGTTTACCTTCACCGCTCCAATAACCTAGGACTAAACTTTGGTCGAGGAACCAACTCTGCACTGGTGTAGTACGAGACTGAATTTTCTCAATAGCGGCAGGAGAAAACGTCACTGGCGATAAACCAGGAACACAAGACAAACATTTTTGACTGCCAGAATAAACCGCGTCCAATTGCCACTCATCGACTTTCAGTGGCACTCCACCCAATGACGTTACTGCATCAACAATAGTTAGCACACCATATTGCTTCGCAAGCTTGCCAAGTGCCTCAGCATCACTGCAAGCGCCCGTAGATGTTTCTGCATGGACAAAGGCAAGCACTTTCGCGTCAGGGTTATCTTTCAGCGCTTGCTCAACTTTAGCCACTGATACGGGGGTTCCCCATTCATCATCAACCACCTCGGCAATCCCGCCAGCACGTACCACATTTTCACGCATTCGTTCACCAAACACGCCATTGCGACACACAATAACTTTTTCACCCGGTTCAATCAGGTTAACAAAACAGGTTTCCATTCCAGCGCTGCCCGGCGCTGACACGGCAATAGTAAATTCATTTTCGGTTTGAAAAGCGTATTTAAGTAGCGATTTAAGCTCGTCCATCATGCCAACAAACAATGGGTCTAAGTGGCCAACAGTTGGACGACTCAAAGCTTGTAGTACTTGAGGGGAAATATCGGAAGGCCCCGGCCCCATTAAAATTCGGTGTGGGGGAATAAAACTTTGAATCGTCATTGGCAGCTCCTTTTGAATAACTTTTTCATTCTATTTATTTTGCTTACCCACATTAATGCATATTTCCCCCACCAGCAATTAGCCCAAAGTCTTGAGGTCAAACCAGTGTCACAAGTTTGTTAATTTATAAATACGATAAAGTTACAAATTCCCGTTGACATGAGTCACAGAAAAACGTTCAATGCTGAGTATGTGGTGAATATTTATGCCGCATAGCAAATTATTTTGCAGAAGAGGAGCACTGCCCAGGTAGATATGTTGTGGAACCGCAAATCCAATACAGCATATTGAGGGGGAGTAGTGCCGAGGTAGATAAAAGTTGTGGCTTACGTCTATCGGTTGTTAGGGTTGAATCCCTACGACTGTCATCAGCCCAGTCTGATGATGAGCTTCTGAGGTATACCATTCAAATAAACACCTCTCTTTCGCTCAACTCTCTTCATCAAAGTAAAACATTGGATGTTGGTATAGCTACCAAATTATATATTTTCAGGAAGTCGTGGGAGAAAACGCTGTGAGCAGTTTTAATGTAGCTAAATTTGGTGGAACAAGTGTTGCGAATTTTGAAGCAATGAGCCGTTGTGCCGCTATTATTGAAAGCAACCCAAATACCAAACTCGTAGTCAGTAGTGCTTGTTCTGGAGTGACCAACTTACTGGTTGAACTGGCTAATGGTGTACAAGATCAAACTCGTCGCAGTGAAGTTCTAGCCAAACTGGCAGAGATCCACCAAGCCGTTCTAAACCAGCTAGAAGATGCAGCCCAAGCCGCGAGTGAAGTGTCAACTATTCTCGATACAGTGGCAAGCCTTGCTGAAGCCGCCTCTATTCAATCAAGTCACAAACTGACCGATCACCTTGTTGCGTGTGGCGAACTGATGTCGACCCATTTACTAACACAGCTAATGAAAGAGCGTGGTATCAAAGCGGTTCGATTCGACATCCGAGATGTGCTGCGTACTGATAGCAACTTTGGCAAAGCCGAGCCACTTTTAGACGATATCAGCGCACTCGCTCAGCAAAACTTAATACCACTGTGCCAAGCGCATGTTGTGATTACCCAAGGCTTTATCGGTTCGGATGAACAAGGCAATACCACGACATTAGGTCGTGGTGGTAGTGACTACAGCGCGGCATTAATTGCCGAAGCAGTGGAAGCATCAGGCTTAGAGATTTGGACAGATGTTCCGGGTATCTATACCACCGACCCTCGCATTGCCGCTAAAGCTTCGCCAATTGCAGAAATCAGCTTTAGCGAAGCATCAGAGATGGCGAACTTTGGCGCTAAGATTCTTCACCCATCGACATTACTGCCTGCACTGCGTCATGATATCCCTGTCTTTGTTGGCTCTTCAAAGCAGCCAGAGAAAGGCGGCACTTGGATTCGTCACCAAGTTGAAAGCTCACCGCTATTCCGTGCGCTCGCCCTACGCTGCAACCAAACCATGGTGACACTGCGCAGCGCCCAAATGTTCCACGCGTATGGTTTCTTGGCCAAAGTGTTTGAAATCTTAGCTAAGCATAAAGTCTCGGTAGACTTGATCACCACTTCAGAAATCAGTGTCTCACTCACACTCGATCAAACAGACACCTCTGGCGGAGCGCCGCAACTCCCTGAAGCCGCGCGCCTAGAGCTTGAAGAGTTATGTACTGTTGAAGTGGAACACAACCTCTGTCTGGTTGCCCTAATCGGTAACAATATGAGCGAAAGCAAAGGTTATGCGAAGCAAGTGTTTGGCACATTAGAAGACTTCAACCTACGTATGATTTGTTACGGTGCAAGTCCGCACAACCTGTGTTTCTTAGTCCATGAATCAGTCTCGAAGCAAGCGATTCAGAAACTACATACGGAATTGTTTGAAAAGTAGAGAAAAGAATAAAAAAAGGGTTGATGTGAAAGCATCAACCCTTTTTTTGTTGTCATTCCCGAGAGCGAGGGACGAGCGAGTTGGGGATCTCTTAAAGCAAGTAACGAAACTCTCTAAGATTCCCTACTCATCCTTCATCAGTCTATTCAATGACAAGTAATCGGTACAAAAAGCGTGTTCGCCGTTACTCGCCAGCCACTTTCATTGATTCTAGCAAGATAGAACCCGTTTGAATCTGCGAGCGCGTCTCTACATCGTTACCGACCGCAACAATCTGGTTAAACATCTCTTTTAGATTGCTAGCAATCGTGATCTCAGAAACTGGGTATTGGATTTCACCATTCTCAACCCAAAAACCAGCCGCGCCACGAGAGTAATCACCAGTAACAATATTAACGCCTTGGCCCATCACTTCTGTTACCAGTAGGCCTGTGCCTAGCTCTTTGAGCATCTGGTCGAAGTCCTGACCAGTCGACTTAACAAACCAGTTGTGGATACCACCAGCATGGCCTGTTGGAGTCATGTCCATCTTACGTGCCGCGTAGCTTGTCAGCAGGTAAGTTGCCAGAACACCATCGGTAATAATTTCGCGGTCTTGAGTAAACACACCTTCGCTATCAAATGGGCTTGATGCTAAACCACGTAGCACATGTGGACGCTCTGATACGTTGAACCATTCAGGTAGCACTTGCTTACCAAGGTGATCTAATAGGAATGACGACTTACGGTAAAGGTTACCACCACTGATCGCCATGACTAAGTGGCCGAGTAAACCTGTAGCTACGTCAGCGGCAAACATCACTGGGTATTTGCCGGTTTTCAGTTTCTGTGCATCCAAGCGACTCACAGTCTTTTCCGCGGCTTTCTGGCCAACTAATTCAGGTGTCCATAGGTCATCTTTATGACGAGCTACCGTGTAGCTGTAGTCTCGCTCCATTTCACCATTGGCACCTTGGCCAATGACACAACAGCTGGTGCTATGGCGACTTGAGGCATAGCTTGCTAGCAAACCATGACTGTTGCCGTACACTTTTAATCCATAGTGGCTGTCATAGCTTGCACCGTCACTTTGCTTAATCTTGTCGCTGTACGATAGGGCTTGTTGTTCAGCCGCAATCGCTACTTGAGCAGCATAATCAGGATCTGGCGTATCTGGATGGAATAAATCTAAATCAGGGATCTCTTGCACCATCATTTCTTTAGGTGCAGGGCCTGCGTATGGATCTTCAGAGGTATACTGAGCAATATCGAGAGCAGCAAGTACCGTTTGTTGGATTGCCTTTTCACTCAAGTCTGATGTTGAAGCGCTGCCTTTACGTTGATTACGGTATACCGTGATACCTAATGCGCCATCACTGTTAAACTCAACGTTTTCTACCTCGCACATACGGGTTGAAACGCTTAAGCCAGTTGACTTGCTGATGGCAACTTCTGCCGCATCCGATTTCGCTGCGGCCATCTCTAACGCTTTTGCTACTGCGCTTTCCAACTCAACACGCTGTTGAGCCACTTGCTGTCTTACGTCCATATTTGCTTATTTCTTAAGATCAATTGCCATTAGAATAACAAGAATTTCGCTTTCTCCCCACGATTCTTGTTAAAATAGAGAAATAGATGTTCAAATAAGGCAGAAATATGGCACGTAAGAATCAAAAAGCGCCATGGGAAGAGGAAGAAGAGATCATTTGGGTCAGTAAGACCGAATTGAAACGCGACATGGAAGAGCTACAAAAGCTTGGTGAAGAACTCGCAAGCCTGAAGCCGTCTGTGCTAGAAAAATTTCCTTTAAGCGAAGACTTAGCAGAAGCGATCAAAGACGCGCAACGCTTTAAAAACGAAGCGCGTCGTCGTCAGCTTCAGTACATTGGTAAGCTGATGCGCTTTGAAGAGATAGAACCTCTGCAAGCGGCATTAGACAAAGTACGTAACAAACACTCTCAAGCAACAGCAGAGCTGCATAAGCTTGAAGTGTTGCGTGACCGTGTCGTTGAAGAGGGTGACAGTGCAATCGTAGACGTTATGGAGCAATTCCCTAGCGCCGATCGTCAGCGTCTACGTCAACTTGCTCGTCAAGCAGCGAAAGAGAAAGCGTCAGGCAAACCTGCAAAAGCGTTTCGTGAGATCTTCCAAGTGCTAAAAGCACTAAACGAAGAAGAGCAATAAGCTCGAAAGATGAAGGATTGGCATGAAAATGCCAGCCCTTTTTATTTGCAGTAAATTGGCTGGTCATTCTTCCTTTTAAGGAATGACCGAATATTCGTTCCCTAGATCATTCACCCGCTCTGACAAATTCACTCAAGCTCTGATTGGCATGAGTGGATGACAATTGGCTGATCTCTCCGGCCGCTTCAACCTGACCATTGGCAACGAAGATAAAGTCCGAGCCTATCGCTCTCGCATCACTAATATGGTGCGTCACCATAAGTACCGTGATATTTCTTTCTTTGGCTAACTTAGCGACCAAAGAGAGCATCTCTTCACGCAAAATAGGGTCTAGCGCCGAGAAAGGTTCGTCCAACAGCCAAATCGCATGGGGCTGAACAAAACAGCGTGCTAAGGCCACTCGCTGACGCTGACCACCTGATAATTGCTCTGGCAATCGGTCCAGATACTCATCAACTCCGACTTGAGTAGCCGCCAGCTCCACTTGCTGTTGCTGATCACAGCTCAGCTTAAGGCCCGGGTGCAGCCCCAAACCAATATTCTGTCGTACTGTGAGGTGGGCAAATAGATTGTGTTCTTGAAACAGCATCGCAAAAGGTCGTTGATGAGGTTCTAAGCCAACAATTTCTGTATGCTCTACGCAAATTGAACCTGTTGCGGGTTCTATAAATCCAGCCACCAAGGCAAGCAAGGTAGACTTCCCGGCTCCACTTGGCCCCATCAAGGCAACAATCGAGCCCTGCTCAACCGACACGTCAAAGTGAAACAGCTCATTGTGATAATAATAATCGACGTTACTCAGTGTTAGCATGCTTGACCTTTTTATTTACTTTGAATAGCGTTTCAATCAAGGTGAAACACCCGACACTTAATAGTAATAATGTGACTGATACCACTGCCGCGGCTTCCATCTGATAGCTACCTAATAGCTGGAAAAGGTACAAGGGCAAGGTACGAAATTCTTGGCTACCAAATAGCGCGACCGCACTCAAATCCCCGATAGCAAACATAAAACTGATGGCAAATGCATGCGCTAGTGGCTTTCTTAGTGCCTTCCACTCCACCACTTTAAACCGTTGCCAGCCTCTCATACCTAAACTCGCACACACATACTGATATTGCTGCTCTACATGCAGCATAGGCTGGGACAAGGTTTTAATCACATAAGGCAGCCCCATCAAGGCATTGACCGCAACCACCACAATGAAAGCAAGGCTAAACACATCAGTAAACGATCGCAGCAGTAGAAACAGTCCGGTCGAAATCACTAGGCCTGGGGTAACTAAAATAATCGTTCCAAGCAGCTCAATGTGATCGGCTCGTTTTGCTCTATCATTTAGACGCAGTCTACGACTGGTGATTAGAATCGCTACCCCAGCAGATAGCGCGATGGTACTCGCCAGTGTCGCAACTTTAATTGACGCCCAGAGAGCAGACCAAAAGCGCGCATCGGTTAAGACATTAATCACTTCTTTGTTGACGCCACTCAGCACCACCATCAGCAATGGCGGTACGACCAACATTACTGCAACGATAATCCAGCTCCAGTCCCAACACTTCGAGAGCACGCCATCTTTAGACAGAAAAAGAGCATGTGCTTGGCTGCCGCTCGTGACCGAGACAGGCTTAGCAAGTCTTTGAATACTTAGAGCCATCACACCACATAACGCCATTTGCCAAATAGCCAGCAGTGCCCCTGCTTGTAAATCGAAGTCAAACTTAATCGCTTGGTAGATCGCTAGCTCGATGGTGGTCGACTTTGGTCCACCGCCTAATGCCATCACAGTCGCAAAACTGGTAAAACACAGCATAAACACCAAACCACTCACGTGGGGCAGTTGCTGACGTAAGCGAGGCCATTCAACCCAGCGGAATTTATCCCAGTGCCCCATCCCTAGATGGGCACATAACTTGTGCTGCTCTTGCGGAATAGACTCCAACGCTTGTAATAACAACCGCGTCGCATAAGGAAGATTAAAAAACACGTGGGCGAGTAAGATGCCATTCAAACCATAAATCGAGAAAGGCAGCTTACTGTCTAGAAACTTAAATAAGCTAGCAAGTAAACCACTATTGCCATAAATGGCCAGTAAACCAAATACCCCGACCAACACTGGCAGCACTAAGGTGGTGGCAAACAGTTTTAGCAGCAGCGTCTTGCCGACAAACTGACGACGAGAAAGGGCGTGAGCAACAGGCAAAGCAAAACCGACACTCAGTAACGTCGAGAGAAAAGATTGGTAGAAACTAAACTTAGTCACATGACGATAGTAAGGATCGTTCCAAACTAAGCTGATATTTAAGGTCTCAGCGTTGATCAACAATGCAGCCAGCGCTGAAACAACAAAGGTCGCGATGAATATCGCGACCCATAAACCAATGAGAGGTGTTTTACGCAAAAGAAAGCCTTAGAAGGTTAATGCACTTTGCCATTCACGAATCCAAGATTTGCGATTCTGAGCAACCTCATCAGCGCTAAAGCTTAGAGCTTGACTAGGTACTGTCAGAGTTTCGAAACCTTTAGGTAACTCAACGTCAGTCACTGGATACATCCAGTTTCCGGTTGGCATTGTAGACTGGAACTCATCACTCAGAATAAAGCTCATAAATTCATCAGCTAGCTTCTCGTTTTTAGAACCTTTTACCTTGGCTGCCACTTCAACTTGAGTGTAGTGACCTTCAGCAAAATCAGCCGCAGCATACTTCTCATCACTTTCTGCAATCAAGTGATAAGCAGGCGAGGTGGTATAGGAAAGTACCAGATCAGACTCGCCCTCTAAGAACATAGAGTAAGCTTCTGACCAGCCCTTGGTAACCGTAACGGTTTTTTTAGCCAGGTTTTGCCATGCCTCTGTGACATCATCACCGTAGACTGACTTCATCCACAACATTAGCCCCTGACCCGGTGTCGAAGTACGCGGGTCTTGATAAATCACTTTCAAATCATCACGTGACTCTACTAGCTCTTTTAAGCTCTTTGGTGGGTTCGTCAACGTCTCTTTGTTGTAAACAAAGGCAAAATAGCCAAAGTCATACGGTACAAACGTCTTGTCATTCCAACCGTTAGGCAGTGTCACTGAGTCAGTGTCAACATTGTGCTGCGCCAATAAACCTGTTTCCTTAGCTTCCGCCATCAAGTTATTGTCTAGGCCAAGTACGATATCGGCTTTGCTGTTGCCACCCTCTAGGCGCAGTCGATTTAGAATCGAAACACCGTCATCTAAGGCAACAAAGTTCACGTCGCAACCACACTTTGCTTCAAACGCTTTTTCAACCGTTGGGCCTGGGCCCCAGTCTGCTGCAAATGAATCGTAAGTGTAAACCGTCAGTGTGTTATCTGCCGCGCTTGCTGAAAATGAAGCTAGAGTAACAGCCGCTAGAGTGCTGATTGAAAGGGTATTTAGAGTGTTTTTCACTGCTCGCTCTCTCCTTGTATGAGCGGCACAGGTTTGAGGGATACATCGATAAGAGATAGATCCAAACTCAATTCCTACGCCAGCATTATCTGGTTCAGGTCCACGGGTCCCAAGCCTTGCTTGATCTCAGCTTCATTGAAACAATGAATAGCTCCCCGATGAGTAACGGTCAAATTGTAATAGTTATGAGACTCAATAGCCATCCCCTAAATAGTTGGAGTTGCAGCTAGGCGACAAGCAAATTCATCCCAATGAACATAGGTGCTCTATTTGATTTGGGTGAATTTGAGCAGTCAACAACGCTGCGACTTCAAATATGACGGGGATCGTAGCCCCAACGTGGAACAAGACCTTGCTCTACGCCCAGATGATCCAAGATACGCGCAACCATGAAGTCGACTAAATCCTCAATCGACTTAGGCTGATGATAGAAACCCGGCGCGGCTGGCATAATCGTCACCCCCATCTGAGACAGCTTATGCATGTTCTCTAGATGTAGGGTAGAAAATGGCGTTTCACGTACCACCAGCAATAACTGACCGCGTTCCTTCATCACTACATCAGCAGCGCGCTCAATCAAATTGTCAGACATTCCATGAGCAATCGCGGCGACACTTCCTGCTGAGCATGGACAAACCACCATCTGTTTCGGCGCCGCAGAGCCTGAAGCCACTGGAGAGAACCAATCGTCTTTACCGCACACGACCAGCTTATCTGGGTCACAGTTGAGATGCTCAACCAAGCTTTGTTTAGCCACATCAGGATTAGCCGATAGCTTTAAACCATGTTCCGTTGCGAGCACGACACGCGCAGCGGAAGAGATCAGCAAATAGACCTGATAGTCTGCTGCTAACAAACACTCCAGTAGTCTCAGTCCGTACGGGGCACCAGATGCCCCTGTAAACGCTAATGTAATCGCTTTTTGTTGTTTACTCATGGTAATAACTATTTTTCGCCTAATTTTTCCAGTAACTTGCCGTGAATGCCTTCAAACCCACCATTGCTCATCACTAAGATATGACTCCCCGCTTGAGCGTGAGACACAATCTTCGCAACCAGCTCATCGACATCAGCAGAGGTGTCAGCAGGTTGATGACACTGACTGGCAATATCTTTTACCGACCAATCAATACTGTCAGGTTGATAGAGAAATACTTGATCCGCCTTAGCCAATGAAGCAGCCAGCGCATCTTTATGTACGCCACGCTTCATGGTGGCACTGCGCGGCTCTAACACGGCAATAATGTTGTCACTGCCAACCTTATTACGTAGGCCACCAAGAGTCAGTTCAATCGCGGTTGGGTGATGCGCGAAATCATCGTAGACAGTCACGCCATTGACCTGACCTTTTAATTCTAGACGACGCTTAGTGTTGATAAATTTAGCCAGTGATTCACAGGCCAAATCTGGCGTTACTCCGACGTGGCGCGCGGCACCAATTGCCATCAGTGCGTTATCAACGTTATGGTCGCCGACAAGGTCCCATTTCACGATGCCAACTTCTTCATCTTGGAAGAAGACTTTAAACTCAGAGCCATCCGCGATCAGTTTTTCTGCACGCCAATTAGCTTGCTGACCAGTAAACTCAGTTTCACTCCAGCAACCACGCTGTAGTACATCCTCTAAAGCGATATCTTGTTTGGGTGCCAGTATGCGTCCATTACCAGGAACAGTACGCACCAAATGGTGAAACTGACGCTTAATAGCCTCCAAATCATCGAAAATATCTGCATGATCGAACTCTAGATTGTTCATCACCAAAGTTCTTGGATGGTAGTGAACGAACTTCGAGCGCTTATCGAAAAAAGCACTGTCATATTCATCCGCTTCAACGACAAAAAACATACTTTCGCCAAGACGCGCTGAGACACCGAAGTTCCCCAGCACCCCGCCAACCAGGAAACCTGGCTGATAGCCGCAATCTTCAAGGATCCAAGCAAGCATACTTGAGGTGGTCGTCTTGCCATGCGTGCCCGAGACAGCCAACACCCAGCGATCATGCAATAGGAACTCCTGCAACCACTGAGGGCCCGAGGTATAGCGCAAGTTACTATTCAGTACATGTTCGACACATGGATTACCGCGGCTCATCGCATTACCGATCACGACAAGGTCAGGTGCAGGATCAAGCTGAGAAGGTTCAAAGCCTTCAATAATTTCAATACCTTGAGACTCCAATAGGGTACTCATCGGCGGGTAAACGTTAGCATCACTCCCCGTCACTTTATGTCCAAGCTGACGAGCTAATACCGCAGCGCCACCCATAAATGTGCCGCAAATTCCCAAGATATGAATATGCATATACTGACCTTGTCCTAGGCAAAAATAAGTTCTTCATTATGGCGATAAAGCCGCCAAAAGCGAACCACTTTGAGCAGGCAAAATCGGCTTTATCTATCTAGTTGCTCACTCTTGCACCAGCTATTGGCCCTTAGATGAATAAATGTAAGTAAACCTATTGGTCGACAAATAAATTGAGATCTCAATCAGTTAGTTCATTACCAATAAAAAGATCTAACTCTTACACTTAAACACGGGTAACCCTAAAAGATCCGTAGAGATCCCTACTACCCATCCCCCTACTATTAGAGCGACTTTTTAAGGAAAAACCATGTCTGGAATGCGCACCCTTGGCGAGTTCATTGTTGAAAAACAAGCGGACTTCCCCCACGCAAGCGGTGATCTATCATCCCTACTCTCTTCTATTCGTCTTGCTGCTAAAATCGTTAACCGCGAAATCAATGCCGCAGGTCTCGGTGATATTACAGGTGCAGTCGGCACTGAAAATGTCCAAGGCGAAGATCAACAAAAGTTGGATGTGTATGCCAACGATAAGTTTAAGGCTGCGCTAGAAGCACGCGATCAGGTGTGTGGTGTCGCCAGTGAAGAAGAAGATGAGGCTGTAGCGTTTAACAAAGAACTCAACAAAAATGCGAAATATGTTGTTCTGATGGATCCACTCGATGGTTCATCAAATATCGACGTCAACGTTTCTGTTGGGACGATCTTCTCAATCTACCGTCGAGTGTCACCAATCGGCACACCTCCAACAGAAGAAGATTTCCTTCAACCCGGCCACAAACAGGTTGCGGCAGGTTATGTCATCTATGGCTCTTCAACCATGTTGGTTTACACAACCGGTAATGGCGTTAATGGTTTCACTTACGACCCATCACTTGGCACCTTCTGCCTATCTCATGAAAACATGATGATCCCTCAAGATGGCAGTATTTACTCGATCAACGAAGGTAACTATATTCGCTTCCCTATGGGTGTGAAGAAGTACATCAAGTACTGTCAGGAAAGTGAGCCGAGTGAGAACCGTCCTTATACTTCTCGCTACATTGGTTCATTGGTGGCTGACTTCCACCGTAACTTGCTTAAAGGTGGTATTTACCTTTACCCAAGCACGCAAAGTCACCCTAATGGCAAGCTACGCCTACTTTACGAATGTAACCCAATGGCTTACATCATTGAGCAAGCGGGCGGCGTTGCTTCTGATGGTGTTCAGCGCATTATGGATATCAAGCCAACTGAGCTACACCAACGTGTACCATTCTTTGTTGGCTCGAAGAATATGGTGAAAAAAGTGGAACAGTTCTTAGAGCTTAACCGCGAAGAAAAGTAGCCAAAGAGCGATAACAAAAAAGAGTCGACCAAGTTCGACTCTTTTTTATTGCTTCTCGATATAACACTCACGGCGAGGGCTAAAACGGTGACCCCGCAGTCGAGTTCTTACCAGAGACATAATCTTGATAGAAGAACGGATCCAATCGTTCGCAAATTCCGCGATAGGGTTTGCCCATCACACCTAACAGATAGGCACTTTGTGAACAGTAAACTTCTCTACCCTGTTCATAACCATTGTTATAAGCCAAATAAAGCTCTGAATTTAAGTAGCCTTGCGCGTCTAACTTAGCCAATTTACTTTCTGACTGCTTGAGAAAGCCTTGTTCCGCACGCTGCTGACCATAGTCAGCCCAATCACTGGCAGCCTTGGTCATCGGCGTTGGTTCAACCGCACAGCCATCCAACATTAACGTTATAACGACAAATAGGGGTTTCATCAGTATCTCCTTATTCGAACACTCAGTGCCAATCACGTTTGTGCACCAAGCTACACCTTAAGAGACCAGTCTCCGGACGAAATTATTACATCCAACTGGCTGACATCTTGATATAGGTAGATCCAAGCCTGACCAAATGTTGTCTCAATAGGCTCTCGCCGATAAGTCACCGGAACATCTTCCAACAAGTCCATCTGCGCTAATGTCTCTTCATCAACAAGATAGACTTCACCAATAATGGCACTATGCCCTTCTATTACGGCTGGGTAAGCACCAAGATCATAAAGTGAGTAGATTGGCAAAGTAGTATGCTTGCCTAACCATTGCGCCTGAGACAATAAATGATGATTGCACTCTCCATGGCGTAACGTGCCATAGACAAAAACCAAATGTTGCATCGAGACTCCTATTGTTTAGTTGAACTCAAATTGATAAAGCAGATCCACCGCGCTATCGACACCAGTAATCGCTTCGACATAGAGATCCTGCATCAAACGATATCGCACCGTAAATTCGCCCACAGAGTCAAAAATACCGACTCCATATTTCACCTGTAGCCCAGGTAACACATAGCCACTCACCGTCACTTGTGAGTCATCACCACTACCAGCAGTATCAAGCTGTAAGTCCTGTACGCCAAATGCTTCACCGATTTCGCCGACCACACGCCCACTCTTGGCTAAGCTTAGACCAATTAGTGTGGTGGTCATGGAGTTCCCCCCCGCTTCACCATCAATGTCTTGGCCACGCAGCAGATAAGAGAGCGCATTAGCTTGCGGCATCGCAGGATCCGAGAAAATCGTCACCGTTGGCTCACTGGCAGGCCCTGTCACTTTCACACCAGCGGTTACATCATCTTGAGTGTTGTCTGGGTTACGGATCGCCGTTATTTGAACGTATGGTTGGTCCGCGGGCCCATTCATTAAGATCTTACCTTCTTGGATCAACAGATCTTGACCAAATGAGGTATAAGAGCCATCTGCGATATTGATCTCGCCGGTAATAAACGGGCCTTTATCTTTCTGGGCCACATTGAGGTTACCGACTAAACCACCCTCAAGTCCAAAGGCAGACAGCTTAAAGTCATCGCCAATCTTAATATTGATATTGGTTTCAAGAATAAAAGGAACAGGGCTCTCTTTGTCGATTGGCTCTAATTGATCATTCAACAATACCTGATCCTTCGATACCCCAATCGCACTTGGTGGCAACTCTTCAACAACAATTCTTCCCCATGGCAAAGCAATATCACCATCAATCCGCGCATGCTGAGGCGATGCCGAAATGGTCATATCCGGTTTGACTTTCATCTTCACCATTGGCGGCACATCCACATACAGCTCTTCAGCAAACACGCGTAGGTTACTGCTCCACGCTTTAAGATCATGCCAATCCGCGTCACCCGAGACTTCTAATTTGCCATCAGGAGTATGGATTGCCGCAGCCAATAACGCTTCATACCCCGTGAAATTAATCGTCAAACGGCCCGAGTCCACTTCCACAGGAGAGATGTCCCCTTTCAATGAAATGCCATCAACAAGGAACTTACCGTTTACTTTTGGCTGCATCACTGGGCCACTAAAGGCTAAATCAGTCGAAATATTTGACTTCAATTGGCTGTAATCACCAATGATAGGATCGAGAAAGTCTAAGTTGAATGTCGTTAGCTTTAGCTGACCATCGATTTGCTTATCATCCGTTAGCACATCAGGGATCATCACCTTGCCCGAAATATCACCATTATCAGTAATATCCAGCAACCAATCTGCTTGCAGTTTGTTGTCGGCAATCTGGGCGTTGAGCTGCACTTTGTCCCAACCCACTGTCACAGGCTGCTCTAACTTTTGCACTAGTTGACCTTTTGGCAGCTCAATCGTCGCTTTTACTTGCGGAGCAGAATCTGGCGCCCACTTAGCCCAAACATTGGCGTTGGTTTGCCCAGTCAGCTCTGTCGCTTGTGGGATAAAGGCTTTTAGCTGGTCAAAGTCAAACTGCTTTAGGGTTAACGCTGCTTCGCCACTTTGCCCAACCTGAATATCTTTATCCAAGCAGAGCGATGAGTCGGCTTGCAACCAACAGTGAGCCGCAACGGACACCTGCTGCGTCGCCATTTCAAAGCCTAATTTGGTCGCCTGATTGAGTCGCCACTCACCTTGCTGTGAACTCAACGTCATTCTCTCAAGCGCGCCCTGCCAAATGAGATCAGGTTTATCCTTCAATGAGCCACTGAGCGCCAAACTAGTCGATGCCACATTCGAAGCTACATCTAACTTCAGTTGGTGCTCTTGCTGTGAACCGTTAAACGTCATGGCAACACTATCTACCAATGTCTCTTGGTATTGCGCATTTTGAACCTGCAGAGAAAGACGCCCAGCGGGCACAGGGAGTGGGGTGATATCGCCGTTTAACGCAATATGTTCCACGCTGGCTTGCTGCTGCCAGTCAATGGCTTGAACATCTAACGCAACACCAACTTGAGGCTCTTTCAATGCACCGCGCAATGAAATCGCCCCTGTCGCTTTACCCTGCAAATCCGGCACTGTTTTTATCAGATCAGGAAAGTCGATAGCGAGGTCCATTCGCCACTCTTTATCCAGCTGACCTTTCGCTTCTACCTTATTCGGGCCATGAGAAAGCACCAATCGTGGCGTATCAAGGCTCAAATTGCCGCTACCACTTTTATCTGATGCCGACAATGAACCTTCAATATTCAGTGGGTACTCTCTAAGAACCCCATCAATATCTAACGTTGGCAGTTCAACTTGCCAACCGCCCTGTTCAGTCAAGCTACCTGTTGTCGCCAGCTTACCGCTGATATCACCTTCAGCCTCAGGCCATTGTAGACCCGGCTGAATATGGGATAGATTTAAATTAGCCGCCCAGTTTATCGGCGCCTTCCAGTTGGCCATCACATCACCAGAGACATGCCCACCTAACGTCGTTAAATCGACTTTTTTCAGCTTCACGTGATTGAGGTCACCATCACCTTGCAATGTAACCGCCAGATCAGGGATATCCTTACCTTTAATATTGCTCGCAAGTTCAAGCTGATAGCCATCGAGAGAACCTTTGCTCTTGAGCTTGTCAATGGCAACAAAGTAATCTCCCTTACCTGTTAACGGCCACTGAACATCACCACCACTCAAGGAAATATCAAAAGGTAACTCTGGTTTGAGTGGTTCGATATAAGCGGCTAATTTTGCCTTGGCTAACCCACCTAAAGTGGCCTCTAAACTCAAGTTCGCCACGCTACCGTCAGCATTGAGTGTCAATGTCTGCCCTGGGGCAACTTTGTCTTTAACCGTCGCATCTAACTTCAATGTCAGTGGGTAGTCACCTTGCAGTTCGACTTTGGTGGCGAGTTCAGCTTGTGCTTGCGGCATATCGAGCTCAAGTGTGTGTACATCCACCGTAGAACCTGTGGCATCAACACTTAAGCCAAGGTGATTCACCACAACGGGAGTCTCTTGCTCCAACTTAAAGTCATGAATATCAATACGCACGACTTCAATCTGCAACGGAAGTTCGACGTTCGGCAAGACAATCGGTGTGGGCTCTTTGCTCTCAGGCTGAGGAGCTTGCTGCTCTTTAGCTGCCTCATCAGCAGGCGCTAGCTTAACCGTTGGAGAGGTGAGCGTAGTCTTGTTTAATCGTAAGCGATTACCCTGAAACGCAACGCCAGAGGTAAACGACTGCCAAGAGATTTGGTTTTGTAAAACATCTAACTCAATATCCGTTAATGCGATGCGACTGACCACAATAGGGATTGGCGAGGTAATCTTGCTCGTCGATGGCGTTGGCTCTTCTTGCTCTGGCGCACTGCTTGGTGGCAGTTCTGGCATAGAAAAACGCAATCCATCAATGGCAATTTCATCGACACATACTCGAGGTTCGGTTAAACAGTTGGCACGAATGGCCAAGGTGATCGATTTTAGCTCGGTATCGACATTTAAAGAGTCGTCTTTGAATTTAACATTATTCAGGGTAAAGCGAGGGAAAAGAGCCCCTTGAGATGACTCAACTTTAAGCTGGGGAACAAACTTCTCAGCACCCCATAAAGCAAGGTTTAAACCACTATTGGTAAACAATAACGTACCTAGCGCAATCACGATTAACGCGAGTAAAGCCAGTAAAGAAAGTGACAGCCACTTTGACCACTTAATTACCACACGGGTCATAGTTCAGGTCCTAAGGTAAAGTGAATTTTAAACTCATCGCCAGGAGCAGCATCTAGACCCCAAGCAAAATCAAGACGAATCGGACCAACCGGGGATGCCCAACGTACGCCTACACCTGTACCGCGCTTTAAATCGATCTCATCATTAAAGGCATCACCGACGTCATAAAACACCGCGCCCCACCAGTTTCCATACACTCGGTATTGATACTCAAGCGAGCTGGTCGCCATGTATTTTGCACCGGTTAATGCGCCACTTTCATCAGTAGGCGAGATCGACTCATAGCCATAACCACGTAAGTTATTATCACCACCAGCGAAAAAACGCAGCGATGGTGACAACTTAGAAAAATCGTCAGCCAAGTTCGCCCCACCATCAATACGGAAAATACCGCGATGGTTATTGCCGATACCACGAATCCACGTCATACCGCCAATCAAGCGTGTCACTCGAGTTTCAGACAGGACGCTAGGATCACCATATTCGATGGTTAAACTTTGGCGATCGCCCCACATAGGCATCGAACCACCACGAATTCGGCTACGGGTAAACGAAATGCCCGGTAAGAGGAATTGCGCGTTATCGTCCTGTATGCCTTGCTCATAGTTTTCAAGCAAGTAGCGTACGTAAAGAGTTCTGTGCCAACCATTATCAAGTAGCCAGTGCCTTTCGAGCGCTAAGTTGGACTCCAAACTCTTCGTATCGCGATTATCGACGTTCTTTAATCCATACTGAATTCGATAGTACTCATTTAGCACATCTTCTAGAGGAATACGGTAACCGGCAGTAATGGTCTGCTCTGGTGCTGAAAGAGAAAAGCTACTATCAAAGCTGTGGCCGCGACTATTTACCCATGGTTTCTTCCACTTCAAAGAGCCTCGAACACCCACATCGGTTGAGTAGCCAATACCCGTCTCGAGTTGATTACGCGCCTGCGGAGAAAGTGATACCTTCATCGGTAGCTCTCGCCCTTCTCCCAACTGAGATAAATCTGGTTCAACAAATACTGAAGAGAACCAATCGGTATTCGATAGATTTTGATTATATTCGCCGACTTGAGAGACTAAGTAAGGGTCGCCACTTTTAAACGGAGATAGTGACGCCACACGCTCTTGATCAATTTGACTGCCCGTGATGGTGCTATCACCAAAATGGTAACGAATACCACTGTCGTAATGAAGGCGAATAAAAGCTTGGTTTAAGTCTGGGGCGACTTCAAGGCGGCTAAGTTTAAAGTCGCCTTCAAAATAGCCCTTACGTAAGGCAAGGTTGCGAATACCCGACTTGAGGGCATCATAAGAGCTATGATTAAGGGTATCGCCTTGCTTTAGGCCGCTTTTCTTAATCAAAGCTGCAAAGTCAGGATCGTTTTTCGCTTCTCCTGTGATCTGCACATCCACTGCTTGGATGATGACCACTGGCCCCGGTGTCACTTTTACGATGAGCTCATTTTCATCTTCAGCAACAGAAAACTCAAATCGAGGATGGTAGTAACCTAATGCAGTTAATGCTTCGATAATGTTACGTTCCACACGAGCCTGAAAACGTAAGCTGGTCGAATACTCTTCTGGAGGAATAGAGGATAGATAGACATCAACATTATCTTGCAACGCACCCTCTAATCCCTCGACTGAAAGATCCAGATCTTGAGCAGATACAATCGGAGCAACTGTAAGGAGAGTTAATAGCGCTGGTAAAGACTTTCTGATCATGCTTAATTATCTATATACATCATGTAAGGGAATAATACCGCCTGTAAAAATATAAGTCTGTATGAAAACAGTCAATTAAGCGGTCTATATAATTCTATTTCTAGCAAGGAAACGACGATGCTCAACAAACAAACCCTGATTTCAGCTCAAGAGGCTTTGCCTGGCCGTGAAACGCCACTTGCCATTGATGACACACATTTCGTCAATCAATCCAGTTTGACCGCAGAACCCGCTCAAGGTTGCCAACAAATACTCTTTGGTATGGGTTGTTTCTGGGGAGCAGAGCGCTTGTTCTGGCAAATCAATGGGGTCGTCAGCACTTCGGTCGGCTACTCCGGAGGCTTCACTTTAAACCCAACCTACGAAGAAGTCTGCTCTGGCCAAACCGGACATACCGAAGTGGTACGTGTAATTTTCGATAGCAATATCATTACCTTGCAGCAGCTACTACGAACTTTCTGGGAAAAACATGACCCAACCCAAGGAATGCGCCAAGGCAATGATTTAGGAACACAGTATCGTTCTGCCATCTACGTATTTAACGAAGAGCAATTGCAGATAGCCAGCGCCTCCAAAGAGGAATATCAGGCCTTATTGGGCAATGATAAGGGCAGTATCACCACTGATATCTTACCCGCTGGAAAGTACTACTTTGCTGAAAACTACCATCAGCAATATCTTGCGAAGAACCCGAATGGCTACTGTGGTATCGGCGGGACAGGCGTCTGTTTTCCACCTCAATAACGGAATGTAAAAAGTCGCCACTTGGCGACTTTTTTATGCGACAAAAAGCAAGCAGCACTCAACCGTTAAATCGGTAGAGCAGCAATCGCTTGGTTGATTTCTTTGAACGTCAGCAGTTTTTGTGGGTCTTTGACGTCAGGTAGCAGGACCTTGCCATTATCAAAGTTAAACTCACCCACACCTGAAATAACGAATTGACCTTTAAACAAGGTTTTAACAAATCGAGCCACTTGGTGTGGTCGATAGATGGTAAATTCACGCAGCATAACAACTCCAATATCCTTTTGTGATGTAGCCTCGCAGGGACACACGTTCTATTCCTTAGAACTTGTACGGCATTATATATAAACCGGTTTTAATGTATAGCATTTTGTTAATTATTTGGACCATTTCACTTCGTGGCGACTCCTGCCACCACTTTAGCCATTTTCGGTATATACTTTTGGCGCTTACCAAAAGGAAGATAACAATGAAAAATAAAACTCTACTCGCAATTGCGATTGCATGCTCTCCAGCACTAGCGATGGCACACAACATCTCTGTAGGTCAATCGATACCAAACGTGGATGTCGCTAGTCATGGCGAAATTGTCCTACAAGGTGAAGATACCGCCTTCCAAGCGTGGTCGACACAAAGTATGTTAGGCAAGGTCCGAGTGATTCAAGCGATTGCAGGACGCAGCAGCTCGAAAGAAATGAATGCGCCACTAATGGCCGCGATCACCGCAGCAAAATTCCCAGAACAAAGCTATCAAACCACATCGATCATCAACCAAGATGATTCTATGTGGGGAACTGGGTCATTTGTGAAATCTTCAGCTCAAGACAGCAAGAAAGAATTCCCATGGTCATCAATGGTACTGGATGAGGAAGGTTCCGTAGCCAACGCTTGGGATCTCGCGAGTGAATCATCGGCGATCATCGTCCAAGACAAACAAGGTAAAGTACTGTTTGTTAAAGAGGGCACGCTAAATGAGCAAGAGATCCAGCAAGTGCTTACGTTAGTTAAAGAGAACATCTAACTCTCGACGGATTGATATCGTGTTTTGCAAGGAATTGTTATAGTATAACAATTCCTTTTTGTTTATCTGATGATATCGCCTTGTCTCTATTTCGCTTAGTTTCGACACGAACGGCTGTCTGCGCCATTGCATTAGTGCTATGGCTAAACTTTGCGTACATTGAGCACCAATATGAACTGTCGCAGCCACAACATAGTCAGCATCACTGCCAACTTTTTGCCTGTGTGCTGCATGGTGCAAAGGCATTTGTCGTCACACTGCCAGCGATAGCTTCATCCGAATCCCATCGCCTTGAGTCATTTTACTACTTTGTAGAAAGTGTCTTCTTTGCTTACCTCGCGCGCTCACCACCAGCCTCTTGATTACAATATTTAAAACACCAGAGTCACAAGCAACCACGCTCTGTGATTACACACTGCATTACAATATTTTCAGGAAAGACAATGAACAAGATTACTCCAATCGCACTTGGTATTACGCTAGCAGTAAGCAGCTTTGCTCAAGCAGAAGAAGGTTTTCGTCAACACAGCGCACACGTCCACGGTGTGGTGGAATTCAATATCGCTCAAGATGCTAACGAACTGCTAATGGAAATCACTGCGCCAGGAGCTGATGTGGTGGGCTTTGAGCTCGCTCCTCAGACTGACGAACAAAAACATCAACTTGAAGCAGCAGTAACCCAACTGAGCGATGCCAATAGTATCTTTACCTTAGCGGCCAGTGCCGGGTGTAAGATTGAGCACAAGTCAGTGAGTCATACATTAGGTAAAGATAACCACAAAGGTCATGATCACCACGATGACCATGAGCATCATGACGAGCATAAAGGCCATGACCACCACGATGACCATGAGCATCATGACGAGCATAAAGGCCATGATCATCACGATGACCATGAAGGACACTCATCTTCCCATGGTGAGTTTACCGTTGAGTACCACTTCGAATGTAGTGACATCGCAAAACTGGATGAGATTAACACCAACTGGTTCTCTCACTTCCCGAACACTGAATCAATTAAAGTGAATGTATTGACCGATACTAAGCAAGCAGCAATGCAGCTATCTAAAGGCGAAAGCAAGATCTCACTTTAATGTTTTAACGTGGCCTAGCCTCACCTAGGCCACTTAATTTGATTCGGACTCCAATTATGACTAAGACAGACCCGTCTTCGGTGGTTGAGCTTACTCAAGTCACATTTACCTGGCCAGATAATGATACCCCTACGCTTGATATTCCTTCGTTAGTTGTCACTCACGGCGAACACCTCTTCATCAAGGGACCAAGTGGGTGTGGTAAATCAACCTTACTCGGACTCCTGACGGGAATTAATACCGCAACCTCAGGTCAAGTTTCTTTACTCGGTGAAGAGCTAACTAAGATGTCAGGTAGCCAAAGAGATGAGTTTCGCGCCAATAACATTGGCTACATCTTCCAGCAATTCAACTTACTGCCCTACCTTAGTGTGATTGAAAATGTCACTCTTCCTTGCCAATTTGCACCACAAAGAAAAAAGCAGGTTGAGGGAGATTTAACCGCTAAAGCAACCGAGTTATTGGAGAAACTACGTCTTCCGAGCGCACTGCTCAATAAACCGGTGACTGAACTGAGTATTGGCCAACAGCAGCGAGTCGCGGCTGCCAGAGCACTGATAGGTAACCCCAAGGTAGTGATCGCAGATGAACCAACCTCATCGCTCGATTTTGACAACCGTAGTGCATTTATTGAACTGTTGCTCGAACAAGTAAACCAAGCAAACTCGACGTTACTTTTTGTCAGCCATGATCCGACGCTAGAGCCATTGTTTGATCGCACCATTAATCTGCAGCAGCTCAATCAAGCCGGAGGTCAATTATGACAGCTACACTTTCTCTCGCATGGAAGAGTGTTCGCAACCGAAAAGTGACCGCTATCCTCACTATTCTGACCGTGGCAATATCGGTGATTTTGTTACTTGGGGTAGAACGAATTCGTACCCAAGCGAAGAGCAGCTTTGCCAACACAATTTCCGGCACAGATTTAATCGTTGGTGGTCGCTCAGGCCAAGTTAACTTACTGCTTTACTCTGTATTTCGCATTGGTAACGCCACTAATAATATTGACTGGAAAAGCTACCAAGAATTTAGCCAACACAGAGCCGTCGACTGGGCGATTCCTATCTCGTTAGGTGACTCGCACAAAGGATTTCGAGTTATGGGGACCAACCATAGCTACTTCGAGCACTACCGTTACGGGCAAAAGCAAAACCTCGCATTTAATCAAGGTAAAGAGTTCAATGGATTGTTTGAGGCGGTGATTGGTGCCGACGTTGCCCGCTCGCTTAATTACCACGTGGGCAGTGAAATGATCATCGCTCATGGCATTAGTGATGTAGGTTTTAGTCGCCATGACAACACGCCATTTAAAGTGGTGGGTATTCTTGCTCCGACTGGCACACCGGTTGATAAGACTGTACATGTATCTCTTGAAGCCATTGAAGCGATTCACGTCGGCTGGGAATCGGGTGCCAACTTAGGCAACAACCCGAGCGCAGAACAGTTATTAAAAATGGATTTTCAACCTAAGCAAATCACCGCCATGATGCTAGGTTTGAAGTCCAAAATTCAAACGTTCGCCTTGCAAAGACAAATCAACACCTATGCAAAAGAACCTCTTAGCGCGATCTTACCTGGGGTCGCATTGCATGAATTATGGGGAATGATGTCGGTTGCAGAACAAGCCTTAATGGCGGTCTCTGTATTTGTGGTAATCGCAGGATTACTCGGCATGCTGTCGAGCCTACTGACCAGCTTACAAGAACGGCGCCGTGAAATGGCTATTCTACGTGCGATGGGGGCAAGGCCGCGCCATGTATTTAGCTTATTGATCTTAGAAGCAAGCGTGCTCACCTTTATCGGCTTGGTCGCCGGCACCATAGGTTTATATGCCCTGCTTGCCGTTGCTGCTCCGCTTATCCAGCAACAATATGGGATTGATTTACAAATGATCGCTTTATCCCAATATGAGTGGTTACTTCTCGCGGCGGTGCAAATTGCTGGTACTATAATCGGCTTTATTCCAGCATTCAGAGCTTATAAGCAGTCTCTCAGCGATGGTATGACGATTCGAGTATAAATATGAAAAAACTGATCCTACTAGTCTTGGCCCTATTTTCAGTTGGCCTTACCACCCACTCAGTCAGTGCCGATGACACACTGACATTAGATTGGATTGATCTTATTCCAGAAAGCGAGCGCAATCAGTTTGATGCCTATGGTATGCCAGCCGTGGATCACTCAAGTGACGTGATGAAACAATCTAAAGTAGGAAGTGTGAGACCCGAACTTAATGGCAGTACGGTGAAAATACCGGGGTTCGTCATCCCGCTCGAAGGCGATGAAAATATAGTGACGGAATTTCTACTGGTGCCATATTTTGGCGCTTGTATCCACGTACCGCCACCGCCACCGAACCAGATCATTTATGTGAAGTTCCCGAAAGGCGCTCCAGTACAAGAGTTGTGGGATGTCATTTACGTGATAGGCACACTTAAGACCGAAACCATTAGCCATGAGCTAGCGGAAACTGCGTATGTCATAGAAGGCACTGAAATTGCCGAATATGATGATATGTAGATGTTAACGACTAAAGTAACCTGTTGATTACCTATATTAGCCTAAGTAACTAGATAAATAGCCTAGTACACCAACGTAGACGAGTAATAATAGGGCAATTGACAGGTGCTTTTTTAGTTTATTCTCATTGAAATACTTCATAAGCCCCTCAAGTTTAATGATAACAATTTTAACAACTTGTTATCATTTTTGATAGCAATATTTTTTTATAGGCTGGCTCACAGTCTTTTTCTGGCAGACAATAAGGTTCCGAGGTACATTTAGTAATCAATAGTAAGCATCTGATGGCTAAGGAAATAGCATGTCTGAGACCAGTAAACCCGTTGTCATTGACCAACAAGCGGATCATTCTCAACGCCAAGAGAAGAAGTCTAGTTACATAAAAGACAGCGCTAGTCGCGTTCTCAACATTGCGCAAACTTATGGCTTAGATGCCCTGTTACAAAGCGAATCTCCCCAAAAGACCACTATTGAACGCGCACTGATTCGTGAAAAGAAGCGCAAAGAGCTGCGCCAGAAGAATCTAGAACAAATCCTTAAGCTCGCCCATATTTCATGTAAAGATGAAACCGCTGGAGACCCAGACCAAGATTGGCTATATCGATTTTTCGATATGGCACAAGAAGTTCATAATCACGCGATGCAGCGACTTTGGGCGCAGGTACTCAAGCGCGAAGTGACCAACCCTGGCTCTACATCGATGAAGGCGCTGAAAGTTCTGCAAGATATGACACCAAAAGAAGCGCAAATCCTGCAACGTGCCGCATCTCTTGCGTGCAGCTTTGGTGGTGATAGTAGCCGAAAACTGTTGGTCGGTTACCGCTCGCAAGCAGGCATTTTTAACTTCGGAAAGCGCAACGTCACAAGCAACATTAATGTCGGTAACTACCAGCTTCCCTACTCTAGCTTACTGGTATTGTTCGAACTTGGTTTGATGCATGGTACTGAGCTTGAGTCTGGCGAGATTGAACTCGACTCACCACTGCCGTTAGCTTATCAAGGCAAGCAGCTTTCCCTACAAGCACACAACAAAGGGGTGCGCTTACTCTATTACCGCTTCAGCCCTACCGGCAATGAACTGTGTAAGCTGCTGGGTAATAAGCCAAACATGCAATATTATGATCAGCTCGTGGCGTTATTGAGCCAGAAGTTCACCGCGAGTACCGAAACCAAATCTAGCATTGATACGATGGCTTAGGAAAATAACAAACGAGAAAACATCTCCACGACTAGTCATCCTCAAGAGCGAAGGATGAGTGAATTGGGGATCTCTTGAACGTAAATGACTCTAGAATAGATTCCCTACTCCTTCCTTCGTCAGTCTATGGAATGACAAAGCCTCAACAACGAAACTTAATACCAACAAAAACGCCAGCGTCTCTGCTGGCGTTTCTATATCAAGTACGACGGAAATCTAGGCTTTGAATGCCTTAAACGCATTAATCAAACCGTTAGTTGAGCTGTCGTGCGAGCTGATTTCAGACTCATCCGCAAGCTCAGGTAGGATTTGGTTAGCCAGTTGTTTACCTAGCTCAACACCCCACTGGTCAAAGCTGAAGATATTCCAAATCACACCTTGTACGAAGATCTTGTGCTCGTACATTGCGATTAGGTTACCTAGCGTACGTGGCGTGATCTGCTTAACTAGGATTGAGTTAGTCGGGCGGTTACCTTCAAATACCTTGAACGGTGCTAGTGTCGCCGCTTCTTCTTCGCTCTTACCTGCTTTAGCAAATTCTGCTTTTACTGTCGCTTCGTCTTTACCAAATGCCAGTGCTTCTGTTTGAGCAAAGAAGTTAGACATTAGCTTCTGGTGATGATCGCCTGCTGGGTTGTGGCTTACAGCTGGTGCAATGAAATCACATGGAATTAGCTTAGTACCTTGGTGAATCAACTGGTAGAACGCGTGCTGGCCGTTAGTACCTGGTTCACCCCAAATGATTGGGCCCGTTTGATAAGTCACTGCATTACCGTCACGGTCAACGTATTTACCATTTGATTCCATGTTGCCTTGCTGGAAGTAAGCAGCAAAACGGTGCATGTACTGATCGTAAGGTAGAATCGCTTCAGACTCAGCGCCATGGAAGTTGTTGTACCATAGGCCGATAAGCGCAAGGATCACTGGAATATTGCTTTCTAGCTCAGTCGACGCGAAGTGGTTATCCATCTCGTGTGCACCGTCTAGTAGCTCAATAAAATTGTCGTAACCGACTGCTAGGGCAATAGAAAGACCAATTGCTGACCATAGTGAGTAACGGCCACCAACCCAGTCCCAGAACTCAAACATGTTGTCGGTATCGATACCGAACTCAGATACAGCAGGAGCATTCGTTGAAAGCGCCGCAAAGTGCTTAGCAACGTGAGCTTCATCACCAGCAGACGCTAGGAACCAATCACGAGCACTGTGTGCATTGGTCATCGTTTCTTGAGTTGTAAACGTCTTAGACGCGACTAGGAATAGCGTCGTTTCTGGGTTTACATTCTTCAACGTTTCAACGATGTGCGTACCGTCAACGTTAGAAACAAAGTGTAGGTTTAGGTGGTTTTTGTATGGTGCTAGCGCTTCAGTCACCATGTAAGGGCCAAGGTCAGAGCCGCCGATACCGATGTTAACAATGTCAGTGATCGCTTTGCCTGTGTAACCTTTCCACTCACCGCCAATCACACGGTCAGTGAACGATTTCATTTTCTCTAGCACTGCGTTCACAGCCGGCATTACGTCTTCGCCATCGACCATCACTGGCTTGTTACTGCGGTTACGAAGTGCGGTATGAAGTACTGCGCGGTCTTCTGTTTTGTTGATCGCTTCACCACTGAACATCGCTTCAATTGCTGCTTTTAGCTCAGTCTCGTTTGCTAGAGCAAAAAGGTGCTTTAGCGTTTCTTGATTGATTAAGTTTTTAGAGTAATCAACTAGGATGTCTGCACCGAAACGTGTAGAGAAGTTGTCAAAGCGAGCTGAATCTTGAGCAAATAGTGCTTTTAGATCCATATCTTGTGCAGATTCGAAGTGCGCCGTTAGCGCTTTCCAAGCTTGTGTTTGCGTTGGGTTGATATTTTTCAACATGGTGTCTATCCCGATGTTCAGTAGGTTTTATTCCATACAGTCTAGCGAAAACTGGCGGAATCCCCGATTAAGCAAAATAATAATATTAGGTATGTTAGGGCAAATTGCCACAAAACAAGACTTTGTAATTTTTTTTCAGGCCAGCATTATGACTCAGGCGACCCTCACCCACATTGAGTTAGGTCACGTTCCCTGATTCAAATTTGAACAAATCCAATACCAGCTTTATGAGTTTACCACCAAGCTAGGTTAAGCTTAACGTTTGGTTAACGAATTCTCGATTATAGGCATCTTATGTGGCAGCAAAAAGTCATCCATTTACACGCGCGTCAACGAGGCTTTCATTTGATTACCGATGAAATTGAACAACAATTACCACAATTAGCTGATTATTCTGTCGGATTATTACAGCTATTTATCCAACATACCTCAGCCAGTTTAACCATCAATGAAAATGCCGATCCGACCGTGCGCTACGACATGGAAAAGCACTTCAATCAATTTGTACCCGAGCGAGCCCCTTACTATAAGCACACTTATGAAGGCGATGACGATATGCCTGCACACATAAAAGCTTCGACGCTCGGTAGCAGCGTCATGATTCCAATTAGTAACGGACGACTTGCTTTGGGCACTTGGCAAGGGATCTATTTAGGTGAGCACAGAGATCACGGTGGCAGTCGCCGCGTTATTGCGACACTTCAAGGCGAATAAGACGAAAAGGGAGCCAATCGGCTCCCAAAGTCTCATATTATGTGCTTAAAAAGGTTGGTTAATCATCACTCGGAAAGTGCCTTCATCGGCCCCTTTCGCTAACTCCGCACGTACCACTATGCCTTCGACTTGAAAGCGTACTGCGCCGCCGAGATTCCACTGCATATCCGTGTGGAGAGTTTTAGCATCATACTCATCCGCAACTCGACCCGCTTCTGCAAACAGCACCCACTGCCACCATGGTAGATCGTAGTAATTGACCAGCGGAATGTCATCGAGTGGCTGCCAATCAGGCAACACTCGGTACTCTGCGGAGTAATGCACCGCAGAGCGTCCATGATAGCGCCCGCTGGTGTAGCCTCTCAGTCGATACAATCCGCCTAAACGCACCTGCTCTTGCTCCGGTGGCTTAGTGCTGTCCCAACTTGGCGTATCAGCGGTATAAAAGTCTAACGCAATGACTTGTTGGTCAAACAACTCACCTAGCGGCCCAAGCGCAAAATACTGACTATTTTGCAATTCCCACTTGGTCCAAATTTCCTCACTTTGCCAACTCTCACCACCAACGGTAAGTTCAACAGAGGTATGCGAGCCTTTGGTTGGGTTGCGCACACTGTCGCGATTATCCCAGTCTAGAACCAGTTCAAGCCCTGTCGCCTTTTCTGGCTGATTATAAATATCTAATTCACGCGATGAGAAGAACGGCGTCACCACCAACGAACTCACACCAGATTCGAGCGGCGAGGCAAAGTCGACATCTCGAATTGGTTGGAAGGCTCCCATCAAACCCTGTCTTTCAACATTGCCCCAAGGAAGCAGGTATTTAAACTCAAACTGATAATTTTGCTCAAAGCCATCAGTAACGGTTTTATCGCCAGCAACCGAGCTGTTGTCACCTTGCTCGCCTAGGTAATAAGGGTTTTGATTAAACTGGGCTTGGTACATTTGGGTACTAAACAACAAACTATCTGACAACGCGTAATTAAACGCAGAGACAAAACCGACATAGCTGTCTTTATCAGAGTAGAGCGCCATGCCAAAAAGTGCCGCCTGAGGCTGACCGACGCCCTTAGCAACACCTGCTATACCAAATGTGTTACCTAAGGTTTCAGTACTAAAATAGAAAGGCAGAAATGCGGAATCTTTTTCTTTTGCGTTAACGTGGCCGCAAATAAAAAGGCTGGCACATAAGGCCAGCACTTGTTTGATTTGGTTGCGCTTCATTTACTTGGAGTATTCCATATCAACACGAGATGTCAGCTTAGTCACCAATTCATAGGCAATAGTTCCTATATGGCTAGCGACTTCTTCCGCTGGAAGCTGATTACCCCACAAAATCGCTTCATCACCAACCTTATCGCTGGCATCCGGTCCGAGATCAACCGTGAGCATATCCATCGAAACTCGACCAGCAATCGGCGCTTTACGACCATTGACCAAAACAGGTGTACCATTGGGTGCGGTTCTCGGGTAACCATCCCCATAGCCAATCGCAATCACTCCAACCTTGGTATCACGCTGGCTAGTCCACATTCCACCATAACCGACGCTCTCTCCCGCTTTCACATCACGCACCGCAATTAAATGCGACTTCAAGGTCATCACGGGTTGGTAACCTAACTCTTGAGCACTTCTATCATTAAATGGTGAAACACCATACATGATAATGCCTGGGCGAACCCACTCTAACTGACTGTCTGGCCAAGCAAGTAAACCCGCTGATGCCGCTAAAGAACGCTCACCTTCGCAGCCCTCTGTTAAAGAGAGGAAAAGCTCCGTCTGTTGATTAGTTGTGCTTTTATCTAGCTCATCTGCGCAACCAAAATGACTCATATAACGCAGCGGTTTTGCCACATTACGGCAGGCTTTAAGACGTGTGACAAATTCGCTGTACTGCTCTGGTCGAACACCTAATCGGTGCATACCACTGTCAATCTTGAGCCACACCACAACGGGTGTTTCTAATTCTGCTTGTTCCAATGCCTGCAACTGTTCTTCACAGTGGACGACAGTCTGAATATTATTGGTGACTAAAACAGGTAGATCACCTTGAGAGTAAAAACCCTCAAGCAATAAAATCGGTTTCACCACACCACAGGCACGTAGCTGCAGTGCCTCTTCAATACGAGCAACCCCAAAGGCATCGGCACCTTGGGCATGTTTAGCGATATGACGTAAACCATGGCCGTAGCTGTTGGCTTTCACCACTGCCATCACCTTGCTGTTTGGCGCCTGTTGCTTAATCAGCTCTAGGTTGTGCTGCAGAGCCTCAAGATTAATGTAGGCTGTGGCTGCTTTCATGTAGCTCATTGGCTTACTCATCGTCCATATCAAACGCAGGACCTGCGTAGTTATCAAAGCGAGACCATTGACCTTGGAAGGTGAGTCGAACAGAACCAATAGGACCGTTACGCTGCTTACCTAGGATGATTTCTGCTGTGCCCTTCATTGAACTATCTGGGTTATACACCTCGTCACGATAGATAAACATGATCAAGTCGGCATCCTGCTCGATTGCGCCCGATTCACGCAAATCTGAGTTGATTGGTCGTTTATCGGCACGTTGCTCTAGGGAACGGTTTAGCTGTGAAAGCGCCACGACTGGCACATTCAACTCTTTGGCTAACGCCTTTAATGAACGTGAAATCTCAGAGATCTCTAAGGTACGGTTATCTTGTAAACCTGGTACGCGCATTAACTGCAGGTAGTCGACCATGATCATACTTAAGCCACCAGAGTCACGAGCCACACGACGTGCACGCGAGCGTAATTCCGTCGGAGTTAGACCTGAGCTGTCATCAATGTACATGTTTTTCTTCTGCATCAGGATACCCATGGTAGAAGAAATACGCGCCCAATCCTCATCGTCTAGCTGACCGGTACGAATTTTGGTTTGATCCACACGCGACAGCGAGGCCAACATACGCATCATCAACTGCTCAGCAGGCATCTCTAGTGAGAAGATCAGTACCGGCTTATCTTGATCCATGGCCGCGTTTTCACACAGGTTCATCGCGAAGGTGGTTTTACCCATAGATGGACGCGCCGCCACGATGATTAAATCTGAACCTTGGAGACCTGCGGTTTTCTTATTCAAATCCGTAAAGCCCGTATTAACCCCTGTTACGCCATCTTGTGGGGTCTTATACAATAGCTCAATACGCTCGAGGGTTTTTTCAAGAATGTTGTCAACGTTTTGTGGACCTTCACTCTCATTAGTCCGCGATTCAGCAATCGCGAAAACCTTACTTTCCGCAAGATCGAGTAAGTCTTCAGAGTTA
Source organism: Vibrio orientalis CIP 102891 = ATCC 33934 (assembly GCF_000176235.1). Taxonomy (NCBI): domain Bacteria; kingdom Pseudomonadati; phylum Pseudomonadota; class Gammaproteobacteria; order Vibrionales; family Vibrionaceae; genus Vibrio; species Vibrio orientalis. The sequence goes on from NZ_ACZV01000005.1 coordinate 2,231,182, forward strand.
CGCCCTTGAGGATCATAACCCGCATCGGCGATTTCATTGGCTACGCCAATCAGGTCACGGACCAAGGCGCGCTCGGCAACAATATCTGCATAAGCATTGATGTTAGCCGCACTTGGTGTGTTCTTAACTAAATCAGCAAGGTAAGCAAAGCCACCGACGTCATCAAGCTGTTCACGCAACTCTAGGAATTCGGATAGTGTGATTAAATCGAGCGGTTTATTATCTTCGAGTAGAGCCTTTACCGCTTCAAAAATCAGGCGGTGTGGTCGGCTGTAGAAATCTTTGGCGACAACACGCTCAGCTACCGTATCCCAACGCTCATTATCAAGAAGAAGACCACCAATAACGGATTGCTCCGCCTCCAGTGAATGAGGAGGAACTTTGATTGCATCGACTTGTGCGTCTCTAAACTTTTTATTTCGATTATCTACTTTGGGTTCGGCCATGGATCTGCTCAACAACTTTGCTTTAGATCGCTAATTATAACGAGAATGTCGCCATTGTCTGTACCAAAGAAAGACTTTGTCGAGTTCTAATGTAGAATTAACTTGTTGCTGACCGTCTTCTATCGGTTTAAATCTACTATTGCGCCATTCGTTTGATCAATATAGAGGTAGTGAGTGTCTAGACTTTGGCTTATAAGTTTCAGCCTAATGGGCTCTATGCTCGCTCATGCTGACGATTCAGGGCAAAACGACACGGATATTGAACTGCCTTCCCCATGGGACACCGAAATAGAGTTTGGCTATCAGGCTCACTCGGGTAACTCAGACTCGCAATCACTCAATTCACGCCTTAATGCAGAATACGTGGCGGGGCGTCACCGTACTAGCGGCGAATGGAAATACTATTTGCTGTACAAAGACGGCGAAGAGGACAAAAGACAATCAACCTACACGGCGCAAAGTGACTATAAATTAGGTCAAAAGACTTACCTTTATGGCAGTTTTAAAGGTGTCGACTCTCGCTATAGCGCCTATTTCAAAGATTACACGCTATCGGGTGGTTTAGGTTACCAGTTCTCAAATACCGATAAGTTTGTACTTGAGCTCGAATTGGGGCCGGGTTTTCGTTATCAAGAGCCTAATTTAGATGAGATAGATGACGATGACATCATCTTCCCTGAAACGGTTCAAGAAGCGATATTTCGTGGCAACATCAATAGCTCTTGGCAAGCATTGGACAATTTAGCCCTCTCTGCTGATGTGACGGTTGTTTCTGGTAGCAGTAACACACGAACGGATACCGATCTGAGTGTGACTAACAATATCACCGAAGATATCGCACTCAAGCTCTCTCACTCACGTCAATACCACGATAAAGTGCCAGAAGGGCTTAAGAAAGCCGATAGTATCTTCTCAGTCAACCTACTGTTTATCTTCTAAAACCTTTCACTGACTTCAGATACAAAAAAAGCACCTCTAGGAGGTGCTTTTAAAATACGTCTTGATACTGAATTAGTCAGCAGCAACAACTTGTAGGTTAACTGTAGCGAAAACTTCAGAGTGAAGTTGAACGCTGATCTCGAACTCACCAGTGTTACGTAGTGCGCCTTCAGGAAGACGAACTTCGCTCTTAACAACTTCAACGCCAGCTGCAGTGATTGCATCAGCGATGTCGCGAGTACCGATAGAACCGAATAGTTTACCTTCGTCACCAGCTTTAGAAGCAAGAACAACTGCTTCAAGAGCGTTAACTTTCTCAGCACGTGCTTCAGCAGCAGTTAGTTGCTCAGCAACTTTAGCTTCTAGTTCAGCACGACGCGCTTCGAACATTTCAACGTTAGATTTAGTAGCCATAACTGCTTTACCCTGAGGGATAAGGAAGTTACGAGCGTAACCAGATTTAACGTTTACAGTGTCACCAAGACCACCTAGGTTACCGATTTTATCAAGTAGAATAACTTGCATTGTTTAATTCCTCTTTTTAAAAACGAACCGATTACTGATGCTTGTCAGTGTACGGTAGTAGAGCTAGGTAGCGAGAACGTTTGATCGCGCGAGCTAGTTGACGTTGGTACTTAGCGCTTGTACCAGTGATACGGCTAGGTACGATTTTACCAGCTTCAGTGATGTAGTTTTTAAGAGTTGCTACGTCTTTGTAATCAATCTCTTGTACGCCTTCTGCAGTGAAACGGCAGAATTTACGACGACGGAAGAAACGAGCCATGGGCTATCTCCTGATCTTAAATTTGAGTAATGTTGTCAGCATGAAGCACTAATTTACCTACGCCATTACGGCCGGTCTGATAAGCGACAAAACCGCTTATCTTAATGCTACTGCCTTGTACTAAATTCTGAGTTAATGCTTGTGACCTTTGCCCACTGACAACTACCGGCATACGACAATAAACTTGTCTCGGTAAATCAGCCTCGATAACAGTAGAGCGATGCTCTAACCAAAATCGACAGTGTTCAATTCCACCAGGGCTTTTATTACGAATGGGCGGCTTGGCAATGGTGCCACTCAGCTCCATTCGATTGGTCATAAGATTTATTACTCAGCAGCTGCTTCTGGCTTAGCTTCAGCACGCTCTTCGCGACGAGGAGCACGCTCTTCTTTCTGCTTAAGCATGATAGATTGCTCAGTGATAGCCGCTTTAGTACGCATGATCATGTTACGTAGAACTGCATCGTTGAAACGGAAAGCAGTTTCTAGCTCATCAATTACAGCTTGGCCAGCTTCAACGTTCATTAGAACGTAGTGAGCTTTGTGAAGCTTGTTGATTGGGTAAGCCAGTTGACGACGACCCCAGTCTTCTAGACGGTGGATAGTACCGCCAGCTTCAGTGATTGAACCAGTGTAACGCTCGATCATGCCAGCAACTTGCTCGCTTTGATCAGGGTGCACCATGAATACGATTTCGTAATGACGCATGGGTTGCTCCTTACGGATTATTCAGCTTCCACAAATGGCCCGGTCGTCCAGAGGAAGCAAGGAACTAAAGATAATTGACCGAGTTTAAGGAGCACGAATAGTACAGAAAGAAAGCAGTTTAGGCAAGAGAAATGTGATAGAGATCGGCAGTGAATTTTCACCTCTAATGCTGGAGGTAAATCCACTGCCTAACAGGGAGAATTACTGACTAATCATCCTCATCAACATACTGAGCTTGTAGGTAATTCTGGATACCCGTCATATCGATCAGGCCAAGTTGTGTCTCTAGCCAATCAACATGCTCTTCTTCATCTTCTAGGATATCTTGGAACAAATCGCGAGAGACATAATCATGAGTATCTTCCGCGTAAGCAATGGCATTTTTTAGATCCGGTATCGCTGCCATTTCAAGTTTTAAGTCACTCTCAAGCATTTCTTTGGTGTCTTCACCAATCATAAGTTTGCCGAGATCTTGTAAGTTAGGAAGCCCTTCCAAAAATAAAATACGTTCGATCAAATGATCCGCATGTTTCATTTCATCGATAGATTCATGATATTCCTTCTCCGCTAGGTGCTTTAAACCCCAGTCTTTATACATTCGAGCATGAAGGAAGTATTGATTGATTGCGACGAGCTCGTTGCCAAGCACTTTGTTGAGATGTTGGATGATGATTGGATCGCCTTTCATTACACAGCCCTCCTCTTTGGCTACTTTAACTCTAGTTCCAATCAGAAGGGTGTCAAAAAGCTCAAGCGTTGGGTTAGCTTGCTTGTTTCAATATTAAATGGTCTGTTTCTGCCAAAATCTCTTTTGTCTGCTTAATGCACTTGCCACATTGGCTACCTAAAGCGGTGCACTTTTTAATGCCTCGAATATCAGTGATGCCTTCATCGATCGCTAACTTCCTAATTTTCTTGTCTGAAATACCGTGACAAAGACAAACATACATAGCAATAAAACCCAATTACAACTTACGACAATAAATATAAACAAGAATTGTTATCATTACCAGTTGTATTAAAGACAAGTCTAAGAACAATTTGTTATAACAGAACGAAGCGAAAAAAAAACTTCAAAGGCTTACTTGAATAGGAACGGAGGAAAGGGAGAACTACTTTTTCTTTTCAACAAGTTAAAAGAAGTAAATGAAGAATTCTCTTATAACCAAAAAACGAAAAGGGAAGCCTAAGCTTCCCTTTTCTGATGCATGCTCTTCATACGAAGAATGTGCAAGATATCAACTAAATATTAGTCGAAGATCTTAGCAACAACACCAGCACCTACTGTACGGCCACCTTCACGGATAGCGAAACGTAGGCCTTCATCCATTGCGATTGGAGCAATTAGCTCTACTTGCATTTGGATGTTGTCACCAGGCATTACCATTTCTACGCCTTCTGGTAGAGAGATATCACCAGTTACGTCAGTTGTACGGAAGTAGAACTGTGGACGGTAGCCTTTGAAGAACGGAGTATGACGGCCGCCTTCGTCTTTAGAAAGTACGTATACTTCTGACTCGAACTTAGTGTGTGGGTTGATTGAACCAGGTGCTGCAAGTACTTGGCCACGTTCAACGTCATCACGCTTAGTACCACGTAGTAGTGCACCAACGTTCTCACCTGCACGACCTTCGTCAAGCAGCTTACGGAACATTTCAACACCAGTACATGTAGTTGTTGTCGTTTCTTTAATACCAACGATTTCTACTTCGTCACCTACAGTTAGGATACCGCGCTCGATACGGCCAGTTACTACTGTACCACGACCTTGGATTGAGAATACGTCTTCGATTGGTAGTAGGAATGGTTGGTCTACTGCACGCTCTGGCTCTGGGATGTAAGAGTCTAGTGCTTCAGCAAGCTCAACGATTTTCGCTTCCCACTGCTCTTCGCCGTTTAGTGCGCCTAGTGCAGAACCTTGGATAACTGGTAGGTCATCACCTGGGAAATCGTACTCAGATAGAAGTTCACGAACTTCCATTTCTACTAGCTCTAGAAGCTCTTCATCATCAACCATGTCACATTTGTTCATGAATACGATGATGTAAGGAATACCAACCTGACGGCCTAGTAGGATGTGCTCACGAGTTTGTGGCATTGGACCATCTGTTGCAGCAACAACTAGGATACCACCGTCCATCTGTGCAGCACCTGTGATCATGTTCTTAACATAATCCGCGTGTCCTGGACAGTCTACGTGTGCGTAGTGACGTGATGGAGTGTCGTACTCTACGTGAGAAGTAGCGATTGTGATACCGCGCTCACGCTCTTCTGGAGCGTTATCGATAGATGCGAAGTCTTTCGCAACACCGCCGTACACTTTTGCAAGTGTAGTACAGATAGCAGCAGTTAGAGTTGTTTTACCGTGGTCAACGTGGCCGATAGTACCAACGTTAACGTGCGGTTTAGTACGTTCAAATTTTTCTTTAGACACGATCGTGTTCCTTCCTAGTTATGATTCGCCACGATCCGAATTGATCGAGACGCGCCAGAAATTGCTATTTTATGCGCCAACGTCAGTCAGCGCAATATTTGGACGCATTGATCTTCAAAAAAAACCAGACTTTTTTTCAGATCAAGACGTTTTATAAGTAACCACGTGCTGCAATGATTTTATCTGCAAAGTTTTTCGGTACTTCAGCGTACTCGTTAAACTCCATAGAGTAAGACGCACGGCCTTGAGTTGCAGAACGTAGGTCAGTTGCGTAACCAAACATCTCAGATAGAGGTACTTGAGCGCGGACGATCTTAATACCCGCCACACCGTCATCCATACCTTCGATCATGCCGCGGCGACGGTTAAGATCACCAACAACATCACCCATCCAATCTTCAGGAGTGGTTACTTCAACATTCATCATTGGCTCAAGAAGAACAGGTTGTGCTTCAAGCGAACCTTTCTTGAATGCCATCGAGCCGGCGATCTTAAACGCCATCTCGTTAGAGTCAACATCGTGGTAAGAACCATCGAACAGCGTTGCTTTAATGTCTAGTACCGGGTAACCCGCTACAACACCACTGTTCATTTGCTCTTCGATACCTTTCGATACCGAGCTGATGTATTCCTTAGGAACGACACCACCCACAATTTCGTCAACAAAGACAAAACCTTCACCAGGTTCAGATGGCTCCAGTTTGATCCATACGTGACCGTACTGACCACGACCACCAGATTGACGAACAAATTTACCTTCAACTTCCGCACTTCCACGGATTGTCTCACGGTAAGCAACCTGAGGTTTACCAACGTTACAGTCAACGCTGAATTCACGCTTCATACGGTCAACGATGATATCTAAGTGAAGCTCACCCATACCAGAGATCAGAGTCTGACCTGTTTCGTCATCCGTTTCTACGCGGAAAGATGGATCTTCTGCGGCTAGTTTACCTAGAGCAATACCCATCTTTTCTTGATCGGCAACAGAGCGAGGCTCTACCGCGATTTGAATAACTGGATCAGGGAATTCCATACGCTCCAGAATCACTTTGTGGTTCTGGTCACATAGAGTATCACCTGTCGTTACGTCTTTAAGACCGATTGCCGCTGCAATGTCACCCGCGCGAACTTCTTTGATCTCATCGCGCTTGTTTGAGTGCATCTGAACAATACGACCGAAACGTTCTTTCTTCTGCTTAACAGAGTTGTAAACCGCATCACCAGAGTTCACGACACCCGAGTAAACACGCATAAAGGTTAGCGTGCCTACAAATGGGTCAGTTGCGATCTTAAATGCCAGCGCTGAGAACGGTTCGTTGTCGTCTGCATGACGCTCAACTTCATTGTCGTTATCATCAACACCTTTAATCGCAGGAACGTCTACTGGAGAAGGCAAGTATTCAACTACTGCATCTAGTACCGCTTGAACACCTTTGTTTTTGAACGCACTACCACAAGTAGCCAGTACAATTTCATTATTTAGTGTGCGAGTACGTAGAGCCTGTTTGATCTCGGCTTCAGTCAGTTCACCTTCTTCAAGATATTTATCCATCAGCTCTTCAGTCGCTTCTGCAGCTGACTCAACTAGGTTGCTGCGCCACTCTTCAGCGATGTCTAGCATGTCTGCTGGGATATCTTCGTAAGTGAAGGTTGTACCTTGGTCTTCTTCGTTCCAGTTGATCATCTTCATCTTGATCAGGTCGATAACACCCTTGAAGTCTTCTTCCGCACCAACGTTAAGTTGAATTGGAACAGGGTTAGCACCAAGACGGTTCTTGATTTGCTCGACTACGCGTAGGAAGTCAGCACCTGCACGGTCCATCTTGTTGACGAATACCATGCGTGGAACATGATACTTGTCTGCTTGACGCCATACAGTTTCAGATTGAGGTTCAACACCTGATGAACCACAGAACACAACAACAGCGCCATCAAGTACGCGTAGTGAACGCTCTACTTCGATAGTGAAATCTACGTGTCCAGGAGTATCAATGATGTTGATGCGGTGGTCTTGGAATTGCGCTTCCATACCACGCCAGAAAGTTGTAGTCGCAGCTGAGGTGATTGTGATACCACGCTCTTGCTCCTGCTCCATCCAGTCCATGGTAGCAGCACCATCGTGCACTTCACCGATTTTATGAGAAAGACCAGTATAGAACAGAATACGTTCACTTGTGGTTGTTTTACCTGCGTCTACGTGAGCGACGATACCGATATTACGGTAGCGCTCAATAGGTGTTTTACGAGCCACGATTGAATCCTCTTGAATTAGGGACTATTGCTATTTCTAGATCATTTTAGGAGTGCTTTGGGCAATTTTCCTTACCCCTAGATATAGCAATAGTTCCTAGGCTTGCGCATAGGAACTAGAGTAGCGCCGCAGGGAACCCTGCGGCACAGAAAGGTATTACCAACGGTAATGTGCGAACGCTTTGTTTGCGTCAGCCATGCGGTGAACGTCTTCACGTTTCTTAACCGCAGTACCTTTGTTCTCAGACGCGTCTAGCATTTCAGCAGCTAGGCGTTGAGCCATAGATTTTTCACCACGCTTACGCGCAGCTTCAACCAACCAACGCATAGCAAGTGCGTTACGGCGAACCGGACGAACTTCTACAGGTACTTGGTAAGTTGAACCACCTACACGGCGAGATTTAACCTCTACCGCTGGGCGAACATTTTCAAGAGCTTCTTCAAATACAGCTAAGTGATCTTTACCAGATTTCTCAGCCATTGCATCTAGTGCAGTGTAAACAATTTTCTCTGCAGTAGATTTTTTACCGTCAACCATTAGGATGTTAACGAATTTTGCCAGCAGTTCAGATTTGAACTTTGGATCTGGAAGGATCTTACGCTGGCCGATGACGCGACGACGTGGCATGGAATTTCTCCGTTGTCTTATTCTTCAGGTTATCCAAAACTTTTCAGTTTCTTCAAAAATTAAAATTTAATTTTAGTGTTTGGCCTTACTTAACGCTTTTCTTTAAAAGAAAAAGACGATTAAGACTTAGGACGCTTCACACCGTACTTAGAACGACCTTGTTTACGGTCATTTACGCCAGCACAGTCAAGTGCACCACGTACTGTGTGGTAACGCACACCCGGAAGGTCTTTAACACGACCGCCACGGATTAGAACAACTGAGTGCTCTTGAAGGTTGTGACCTTCACCACCGATGTACGAAGTTACTTCGAAACCGTTTGTTAGACGTACACGACAAACTTTACGTAGTGCCGAGTTAGGTTTTTTAGGTGTAGTAGTGTAAACACGAGTACATACACCACGTTTTTGTGGACACGCTTCTAGTGCAGGCACGTTGCTTTTAACAACTTGCTTTGCACGAGGCTTACGTACCAACTGGTTAATAGTTGCCATTAACTAGCTCCTGATTTACTTGAAAGTAAGCTTTGTGAAAAATCTATCCCTAACTACTAGTGGCAGTTAGGGACGCAAAATTCTATTCAGCAGTGAGAGGTGTGTCAAGAAATATACGGATCTTTTTTGTTCAACTCTGAGCAAAAAAGCGTAAACATTCGACGACACGACGCGAGAGGTGAGATTCGGCTACTCCCAAGTGACCGAATTTGTGTGTGTGACAGTCAATTCAACAAAACCATCATAATCGGCAAGCGTAATATTCGAGCTGATTCGATTTTCAATGCCACGGGCTTTGGCATCACTGACTAATACAAAAATATCCAGACCTTGGATCTGGCGATAAGCCTTATGCTGAGGGTTCGCTGCGAACACCGCTTGTTCAATAAGAATCAAGCTATCTCCGTCACTAAAAACAGTGACCACCTCTTCTAACGCTTGTATGGTTTTAACGATATGAAGCATAAGACACCTAGAATGAAAGTACTTTGCCGGCGCTATGAAGCAATTCACCGAGCTCAGAATGCGTTAGTGACTGAGCATTAATGACCAAGTCAGCTTGCGCCAAACCCCTTTCTTCAAGAGAGCTCTGACAGACGAAAACCCGCTCGATGTCATACAGGTCAAAGAGTTTCATCATTGGCGAGTAGTCTTTACTTAAGATCTCAGCGGTTTGCTGACCGTGTAGCAACTGATAGACGCCATCACCCATAAAAACGACACAGATGTCTTCACAGTACGCAGAAGCCGCTAGCAAAGCATCAACCCCTTCTCGACCCGAGGAAAGGCTATGCGGTGCACTGCGAAAGAGATAAGTTAACTGACTCAAAACTGTACGACCCTATCTTGGACTAACATCGCTTCCGCCAAGCTACCTAAGCCAGCTTGATGAAAACCTTCGGCTAAGTTGCTTTGACTCAAGCCATGTTGATTGGCTTCATCTTGGCTAACAATGCCACGACGCAGCGCAGCTGCAACACAGGTTTCAAGACGAACATTATGGTCGTGAGCAAGCTCCTGCCACGCTTTAACAAGGTCAAACTCATCATTAGCAGGTACGGTCAACGCGCTGCCGTTAGTCACGCCATCTTGATAGAAAAAAACGCTGACCAAGGTATGGCCTTTAGCAATCACAGCTTGAGCAAACTGATAGGCACTACGCGCAGATTGACTACCGTAGACCGAGCCATTCACCACTAAGGTGTAAGTCAATTGACTCAACTCTCTTCATCCTCAGTTTTACGTTGGCGGATATATAGATAGACGGTGTGCTTAGAGATATTCAAGCGATCGGCGACACGGTTAATCGCATCTTTAATATCGAAGATACCTTTATCGTATAGCTCCATGACGATTTGACGATTCTTAGTATTGTTCGACACTGACTTATCGGCGTTGATTTCTTCAATCGTACGTTCAACCGTTTGATCCACTAGCTCTTCCACGTCACTAGCAAAGTTGACCGACGATGCGGCTTGCTTGGCCTCTTCCGTTGGCATGAACGATTGCAGAACCTGAGAAAAAGGTGCATCCAGATTAACGTTGATACAAAGCAAACCAATCACGCGGTTTTCACCGTTGCGGATAGCAACTGTGATTGACTTCATCAATACGCCACCTTTCGCTCGGGTAAAATACGAACGAGAAAAGTTGCGCTCTGAACCTTCAATATCACGCAGCATTTTTAATGCTAAGTCAGTGATTGGCGAACCAACTTGACGACCGGTGTTCTCACCATTGGCGATTTTGATCGCTGAGGTGTTCAAGTCTTCAAGCGAGTGAAGAACGATTTCACAAAACGGACCGATGAGACTCGCAATCCCATCAACAACCGCTTCATAAGATCTAAGAATAATTTTGTCGTGCTCACTAAATGGCATCACATTAACAGATTCCATTTCGAGCAGCATATCCGTGTTTACTGTTTCTGTAGTTGTCACTTCTTTAAGCCTTAGAGCGAAAAATCAACAAATTGGTGTAAGTTTATCAGAAATTTTGAAGAGCACACCTAGCTAACCTGTCATCTAGTGATTTAGAACAAAAAATTCGTTAGTTATGTTTCATCAGAGCGAGAAATAAAAAAGGCTTGGAATCATCCAAGCCTTTAACATGTTCGCTATTTAAGCTTATTGAGCTGCTTCACCGTTATCGATTTTCAGCAGTTCAACTTCAAACACTAGAGTAGAGTTTGCAGGAATAGTCGGTGTATCTTGCTCACCGTATGCAAGCTCTGGCGGAATAACAAACTTGAACTTAGAACCAACAGGCATTAGCTGAACGCCTTCCGTCCAACCAGGGATCACACGGTTAAGTGGGAAAGTTGCTGGCTCGCCGCGATCGTAAGAACTATCGAATTGAGTACCGTCGATCAAAGTACCTTTGTAGTGTACTTGGACGGTATCAGTATCTTTTGGCTGCTCACCTTCTGCTGGTGTCATTACTTGGTAAAGTAGACCAGACTCAGTCTTCACTACGCCTTCTTGCTTTTCAAACTCAGCGCGGAAGTTATCGCCTTCAGTCTTAGCTGCTGCTGCTTTCTCAGCCGCTTGCTTTTGCATTGTTTCTGCAACGCGCTTGTCTAGCGCTTCTAAAGCGGCACGAGTTTCTTCTTCGTTTAGCTCAGGGTTACCCGCAAATACGTGCTCAATACCTTTCAATACAAGATCTTTATTAAGCGTAATGCCAATCTCGTTTGGCTTATCTAAGCTTGTATTTAGGTAGTTTGCGAAAGAGACACCAATTGCGTAAGCCGCTTTGTCATCTTCTGTTTTAAAGTGAACCGCTTTACCTGTTTCCGCCTGAACTTGCTCTACTGCAGGTGCTGCGTCTGTTTTAGGTTCTTCTTCTTTTTGACAGCCAGCAGCCAGTGCTACAGTTGCAGCAAGCAGTGACACTTTAAAAATTGATTTCATTTAACTCTCCAGTTGAGACTTTTGTCTTTGTGCACAGTTCTTTAAGAAAGACTGGTACACATTCGCATGTTGTACCAATATAACCAATATGCGTTTTAATTAAACGTAAACAAGCGGATATTTGGACTTAATGCGTATAATTTTTAACTCACTAATCATTGTGGTTGTCATCTTTTCGTTAAATGGGTGTTTTTTCTCCACCCAAGATGCACAACGTTGGACCATCGAGCCTCAAGGCACCACCAGCTTTGCATTCAGCCGAGATGCACGCTTTGCCCTACTCTACTCCAGAGAACACCAGTTGGTTCTTTGGGATCTCATTGAGAGCCAGGAGCTTGCTTCGTTAGGTCCACAAGATCCTCAATCAAGTACGGTTTCGCAAATTCGAATCTCGGATAACGGCCGCTTTGCCGTCACCGCAACCCAAATAAACTTTGCGGTTTGGGACTTAGCGTGGACTCAAGCTCAAGGCTTATGGTCTATTTCTGATGGATTAATCCGTGACATTGATATCGCAAGTAACGGGGACCAAGTATTACTCGGTCTCTCAAATGGCAAAGCCATCTACGTAAACTTAGTCACCGGACGACGTCTAGAGTTCCTTGCCCACAACGAAAAAGTCAATTCCGTGGCTCTTTCTCCTAATGGCCGCTTTGCGTTGTCAGGAGGAAACGACTATAAAGCCTACCTTTGGAACACCGATACAGGGCAAATCATTCACACCTTTGAGCATGAGCAAAGAGTCAATCGAGTCGCCCTACAGCGTGATGGTCAGTTAGCCTTTACTTCTGACGGCGGCAACCAAGCGATTGTCTGGGAGCTACCATCGGGGAAAAAGCTTTCTCAATTAAGTAGCTTTTCGCGCCAGCTTATTTTCTCTACCGCGCGCTTTTCTGATGACGGTCAGTACTTAGTGACTGGCACGCCATCGAGCAGAATCATGGTGTGGAACACCCAAACAGGCAAAAGGGTCGATGGTTTTGAAGCGGAGCCACTAAAAGATACTCGCCCTCCTCGCGCAGTGGTGTATGATGCAGCCTTTGATAGCCAGAACCGCGTCATTACCGGCACATCCGCTGGCATAGCCCAAGCTTGGGACGTGGACTATTAACAACGAAGAACCGTTAGCGATGACAGAAAAGCGAATTGAACAGTTAGAAAGCCGTGTAAATGACCTAGAGTGTCAGTTAGCTTTCCAAGAGCAAACTATTGAAGAATTGAATGATGCGCTGAGTCAGCAGCAACTACTGATCGCCAAAATGCGCGATCAGATGAAGTATGTGGTTGGCAAAGTGAAGAATATGGACTCTTCGAATCTTGCCGATCAATCTGAAGAGACGCCTCCTCCTCACTACTAGTCGTTACTTAGCAATTCCAAAGCTAACTAAATATATAGGCAATAACAGCACCAGCGACGACCAAACAGCCGCCAATTCGACGTAATTGGTTATCAGGCTGTTGACTCATTTCAGCAACCATACGGCGCCAACCATTGGGTGCGAGCAGTGGGCCTAATCCCTCGACGATAAGTACTAGCCCAAATGCTAGCCATAATGAGTTCGACATAGTTAACCTGCTTATATTAGAAACAAAAAATAAAGGCTCCATCAAGGAGCCTTTATCGTAGCTGAATAGCGATTACTTCGCTGGTACGCCGTTGGCGTTATTCATGTATTGGAAGAAGTCACTCTTCGGATCCAATACTAGAATATCACTCTTATTGCTGAACGATTTCTCGTACGCTTTCAAAGAACGAACAAAGCCGAAGAACTCAGCGTCTTTATTGTAAGCATCAGCGTAGATCTTCGCTGCTTTTGCATCCGCTTCACCGCGTGTTACACGCGCTGTCTTATCTGCTTCAGCAAGAACCGTTGCGACTTCTAGCTCAGCTTGTGCACGAATAACTTCTGCACGCTCACGACCTTGAGAACGGTGCTTACGAGCTACTGACTCACGCTCTGCACGCATACGCTTGTAGATTGAATCACTGATGTTGTCAGGAAGGTTGATCTTCTTCATACGGAAATCAACAATCTCAACACCTAAGTCCGTTAGCGCGCTATCACGTGTACCTTCCAGTACGTTTTCCATGATCTTGTCACGCTCACCATCAATCTCTAATGCTTCTTTTGCCGCTTCAGTGGTGACTTCTTCGCTGTCTACGCTATCAGGTAGAACATCGGTATTACGTGGACCAGACACAATCTGTTTGATTTCACGTGCACCGATTTCAGAACGAAGAACGTCCGTCACTTTACGCTCAAGTAGCGCTTCAGCAGTCAGAACATTACCGCCACCAGTGGTCAGATAGAAACGACCGAAATCTTCGATACGCCACTTAACGTAAGTATCGATGATTACGTCTTTTTTCTCTGACGTTACGAAACGGTCAGAACGACCATCCATTGTTTGAATACGTGCATCAAGTGTTTTTACACGGTCAAACAGAGGCATTTTGAAATGAAGACCAGGTTCGTAAATCTTCGATACGCCATTGTCATCTAGGACACGGCCGAATCGGATTACTAGGCCTCGTTCACCCTCTTGGATAACGAATACTGACATCAGCAACAATGCAATCGTTACGACTAATACAGGGATCATTAACTTACGCATTCTTAATATCTCCCTTGACGTGAACCAGTTGTACGAGATTGCGAGTCTGAAGTTGTGTCATTTGACTTGGTTTCAAGCTCAATTTGGTCGTAAGCAGAAGTCGACTTCGTTTTACGTTTGGTTTGAGATTGTCCTTCACCCGCTAACTTGTCGATTGGCAAGTAGAGTAGGTTGCCACTTGACTCTGAATCGATCAGAACCTTCGAAGTATTGCTGTAGACTTCTTCCATCGTATCTAGGTACAGACGGTTACGAGTAACTTCTGGAGCCGCTTGATATTCAGGTAGCAGTTTCTCAAACTGAGCCACTTGACCCAATGCTTCGTTTACAACGCGCTCAGAGTAACCTAGTGCTTCTTTCTTCAGACGTTCAGCACGACCTGTCGCTTTAGGAAGAATGTCGTTACGGTAAGCTTCTGCTTCACGTTCGAAACGCTCTTCATCCTCACGAGCCGCGATAGCATCATCGAATGCATCTTTAACTTGCTCAGGTGGACGTGCAGACTGGAAGTTGACGTCAACGATGACAACACCCATGTCGTAGCTATCAATAATTGCATTCAACGTTTCTTGCGTGCTTTGACGAATTTGTTGACGACCACTTGTCAGGATACTATCCATCAAAGAGTCACCCACAACTGCACGTAGCGCAGAATCAGTCGCTTGGCGTAAGCTGTCGTCTGCATTAGTCACGCGGAACAGGTATTTGTATGGGTCAGCAACACGGTACTGGACATCCATTGCAACCGTCACAACGTTTTCATCTTTAGTCAGCATTAGACCTGATGAACGAAGCGAACGAATTGCCTGAACGTTAACGGCCTCATACTCGTCAATAAAACGAGGACGCCAGTTAAGACCAGGATCGACCACGCGATCATATTTACCTAGGCGTAGTACTACACCACGCTCAGCTTCACCGATAGTGTAAAAGCCTGCAAAGAACCAAATGGCTATTGCGATTGCTGCGATAACACCAAAACCTAGTGCACCACCGCCGCCACCAATAGACGATCCTTTACCACCTTTGCCACCAAACTTTCCACCCAGTTTCTGACTCAGTTTATTAAACACTTCGTCCAAGTCTGGCGGTCCTTGATCACGGCCACCTTTGTTACCACGATTATTATTACCCCAAGGGTCATTATCGCGGCCATTGTTGCCGTTGTTATTACCAGGCTCATTCCACGCCATTAGAAAGCTCCATCATTTGATATGACGTTATACTGTAGCAGTCATTTAAGTAACTATAAAGTCACGTAAAACTGCCTCATCTCTTTTTTCAAGTCTAGACCAATCCGCCTGTTGCATACGAACTTCAATCAACAGGTTACCTTCCTGGTCATATTCTTCTCGTTGAATACACTTCATCTGAAAGAATGTACTACGAAGTCTGCCTTGATGTTGTGGCGGAATTCGCATTTGGTGCTGAACCATTTGACTTGCCAAACGTTCAGTCAGCGCGTCAAACAAGAGTTCAATCCCCTTGCCTTCCATTGCTGAAACCCAAACCGTTTGAGGGACACCTTCGTCATCCCTATCGATTCGAGGGTTCTGACCTTCGAGGTTATCGATCTTGTTCATGACAACCAACGCCGGAATTTCATCCGCGTCGATTTCAGCTAGTACTTCATGAACAGCTTGAATATTCTCACGAAAACGCTCATCACTGGCATCAACAACATGTAACAAAATGTCAGCTTCTTGCGTTTCTTGAAGTGTTGCTTTAAACGCAGCAACCAAATCGTGTGGTAAGTGTCGAATGAAACCTACCGTGTCAGCCAAAATAGCCGGACCGACATCTGACAACTCGATCTTACGCAAGGTAGGATCCAAGGTAGCAAACAGTTGGTCAGCAGCATACACGCCTGCTTCGGTGATTCGGTTAAATAGCGTCGACTTCCCAGCGTTGGTATAACCCACGAGGGACACAGTCGGGATTTCCGCTCGACTTCTTGCTCGGCGACCTTGTTCACGTTGTTTAGCCACTTTCTCTAAACGACGTAATATCGTCTTAATACGTACACGCAATAAACGTCGGTCAGTTTCTAGCTGAGTTTCACCTGGACCACGTAAACCAATACCACCTTTCTGTCTTTCAAGGTGCGTCCAACCACGAATTAATCGAGTAGAGATATGGCGTAGCTGAGCAAGTTCGACTTGTAGCTTACCTTCGTGGGTACGGGCACGCTGAGCAAAGATATCAAGGATTAGACCAGTACGATCTAGTACGCGACATTTACACAACGCTTCGAGGTTACGTTCTTGGGCAGGAGAGAGGGAGTGATTAAAAATCACAATATCAGCACCAGCTAATTGCACGGCTTGTGCAATCTCCTGAGCTTTGCCCTCTCCGACATAGTATTTAGGGTGTGGTGACTGGCGACTTCCTGTTACAACTTGTAACGTAGAAACGCCAGCAGAAGAGACCAGCATCTCAAATTCACTGAGATCTTCCCACTCCCCTTCTTGCGTGAAGTTGATATGAACAAGTACGGCTCGCTCACCGGCTTCATAACGGTCAAACAAGCAATCAACTCCTTAAAAACTAAATAGGTAATTCAGAAAATTAATCTTCTGATTTCTCTGGACGATCACCTTGTGGACGATCACCGCTGTGGTGGCTCACTGGACGAGCAGGAACTACCGTAGAAATAGCGTGCTTATACACCATTTGGTTAACTGTATTTTTCAGCAAGATAACAAATTGGTCAAAAGACTCGATCTGACCTTGTAGTTTAATTCCGTTTACAAGGTAGATAGATACTGGAATACGTTCACGACGTAATGCATTTAAGAATGGGTCTTGTAAAGATTGCCCCTTAGCCATTTTTATTTTCCTTATTTTGTAATTTTGTTTTAGTTATTTAGCTAGTGGTGCGCTGCACAAAGTATGCGGCCTTTGCTCTGAGCTAAACGAATAAAATAACACCCTGTCGTTACCTGTTATGACGACTTTAAACCGAAATTTCAAGTAACAGATCCTTTACAGGGTACATTCACGCAAAAGCGATCACATTATACACAGCTAAAACCTTCTGATGCTATTGCATTTGAAACAGTTTCTAGCGCGTGTTCAATGTTCTCACTATCTAACCAAGTTAAATCATCCCAGCTGCGTAACCAGGTGATTTGTCGCTTGGCCAATTGACGAGTTGCACAGACACCTTTAAAGATAGCGTCATCTAACGTGCAATTCCCGTCCAAATAGTCCCACATCTGTCTGTAGCCAACACAACGAATCGACGGTAGATCCGGGTGAAGATCGTCACGAGCATAAAGTGCTCGCATTTCATCTTCAAAACCCGCTTCTAGTATTTTCTCGTAGCGTAGTTCAATTCGACGATGGAGCTCAGCCCTTTCCTTGGGAGCTATTGCAAACTGTTTAACTCGATAAGGCAGACTTTCGCCTTTGGTTTGAGTTAACTCAGTAAGAGTTTTACCTGAAATTCGATAAACTTCCAATGCCCTAGACAATCTTTGTGGATCATTGGGATGAATTCTCTCAGCGGAAACAGGATCAATCTCTTTCAGTTCATCGTGGAGCTTATCCCAGCCACCAGTCAATGCTTCTTGCTCAATTTGCTGACGGATCTCTGGATTCGCAGCCGGAAGAGGTGATAAGCCTTCCAACAATGCTTTGTAGTAAAGCATTGTGCCCCCCACTAATAGCGGGATCTTGCCCTGCTCAACGATTTTGTTCATTTCATTCAACGCATCACGGCGAAAATCAGCAACTGAATAGGCTTCACGAGGATCCAGAATATCGATCAAGCGATGTGGTGCTTGTGCTTGCTCCTCGGCATCTGGCTTCGCGGTACCAATGTCCATTCCTTTGTAGATCAACGCTGAGTCGACCGAAATAATTTCAACCGGGTATCTCTTTCTTAGGCGAATGGCTAAATCTGTTTTGCCTGATGCGGTCGGCCCCATTAAAAACAGAGCCAAAGGTAATTCTTTGTTTTTCATAATTCTAAAGCTGCAATGGTTGCAGAAAAATCAACAGGTCTTACGAAGGTGGCATCCCCTAACGGGAGCTGCCCCTGCCAAAGTTGTTCAATATCAGCAATGATTTGAATTGCTTCCGACAAAGTGTAGTCGCTTTTTACCTGAGTAATTTGATCACTTAGCCAGTTTGCTAACTGAGTATGATCCAGAGGCTGTTCGCTGGCGACATACGAAGCGGCGTAAGATAACAGATCTGGTAACAGTTGTTGTAGGTTTTGTTGCCTAAGTGGCTGTGGCACGCCCATGATCATCAACGCCTTGCTACCGCGTGCTTTCAACTCAATGCCAAAGACCTTCAACACAGGCTCTAACTTACTGGCGGTGTTCAATAGCTCTTCATCCAGTTTTAACGCCAGTGGCACTAATAGCGGCTGACTCTTTAAACTGCCGCGGTGCGTTGCAAGCTGACCATTGACTCGCAGCCACTCAGCTTTCGCCAAACTCACCAAACACGTACCAGTCTTACCACCCATCACCAGATAATGCCCTTGAACCACATGCATCGCTTTACCTAAATCTTCGACCACAGGCAACGGTGCTTGTTCCGTGATTTTTTCTTGCTTAGGCTGCTCTGCTTGAATGGGATCGCACTCTGGCGTCTGCATTAGCTCTTGGTAGACCTTTACTTCTCGCTGACTTGGCGCAGGTTCGCTATAACGCTCAGTAACCCTTGGCTTACTGGTAGGGCGCGACTCATTCCACTCACTACGTGGTCGCGATTCACGAAGATTATCTCGACTTTGCTGATAATCCACTTTACCTGGATAGGAAGGGACCGATTCGATCGCTTGATATTCTTGCGAAGAGACTTGCGGGGATGACTCGACAGGTGCCGCCTCTGACTCAGTATGCGCAGGCTCGATATGGAAAGCGGAAGCAGTTTGCTCTGGTTTATCGATATGAGCGCTTTGCGCTAGAGCGTCACTTAGCGCTTGGTAGATAAAATCATGCACTAGTCGTGCTTGATGGAAGCGAACCTCATGCTTAGCAGGGTGAACGTTAACATCGACTTGGTGCGGATCAAGCTCAATAAACAACACATAGGTAGCAAATTGATCCGGGCGTAGGCTGGTTTCGTAACTCTGACGGATCGCGTGATTGATCAACTTATCGCGCATCATCCGTCCATTGACGTAGCAGTACTGAAGATCACTTTGCTGACGAGCCCCTTCCGGTGCAGTGATCCAACCATGCAGCTTTAACCCTTGATGCTCAAGTTCAATTTTTAACATATGACGCACAAACGCACTGCCACACACTGCCGCAATACGCTTCTCTGCCTGAGCGTCGGTTTTCGCAGCTCGGTACTGTTTGATCAACTTGCCGTTATGCCTAACGTTTATCGTCACATCAAAACGACTTAAAGCGATACGCTTGAGTAGCTCATCAATATGAGCAAACTCTGTTTTTTCGGTGCGGAGAAATTTACGTCTTGCCGGCGTATTGAAAAACAGATCGAGCACTTCAACCGTGGTGCCAATCGGGTGCGCTGCAGGTTGTAATTTCACCTGCATCTCTCGCCCTTCACTGTATGCAGACCAAGCTTGCTCTTGTGTTGCTGGGCGGGATGTCATAGTCAAACGAGAAACAGAACTGATACTTGCCAGTGCTTCACCACGAAAACCCAAACTGATGATGGCTTCAAGATCATCTAAGGTGTGAATCTTTGAAGTAGCATGACGACTGAGCGCAAGACCAAGCTCATCTTTAACAATGCCTTTGCCGTTATCTCGCACACGAATCAGCTTAGCGCCACCCTTCTCGATATCAATATCGATACGCGTCGCACCTGAATCTAAGCTGTTTTCCACCAACTCTTTGACAACAGAAGCAGGCCTTTCAACCACTTCACCCGCTGCTATTTGGTTTGCAAGACGTGCTGGAAGAATTTTAATCGTCATGTCTGATCACACTGTTAGTTACGAGGAATAATCAACACTTGGCCAACCGCCAGTTGATCTGAACGTAGATTATTCGCCTTACGAATGCCACTGACACTCACGCTGTATTTGCTGGCAATCTTGCCAAGGAACTCGCCACTTTTCACCGTATGCTTACGCAGCGGCTGATCCTTCATGCTGACAGTAATCTTGAGTTTCTGACCTAACTTAAGCGTGTCTGACTTTAAGTTGTTCTCACGTTTAATCGTTGATACTGACACTTTATATTTAGCGGCGATCTTACCGAGATAGTCACCTCTTTGAACCACATGCGTGAGTGTTTTAGTCTCAACAGGATTACTGATAGTCGGCACAATGACCGCTTTCGATGCACCTGGAATCGTTAGCACTTGACCAACGGCCAAACCACTACTCTTCAATTTATTGGTCTGCATGATCGCTTTGGTGCTTGTACCATATTTCTTAGCAATCACAGAGAGCGATTCACCACGCGATACTTTATGTTTGATGGTTTTTCCACGATTGGCAAACAATGTGCCCTCTGGTGGGTTTGCTTCAAAGTACTGCACTATCGCTTTAGTTAGAGAGCGAGCTAATTTGTCTTGGTGGCTACGCTGGAACAGCAGTCTTTCTTCCGTTGGGTTGGAAATAAAGCCTGTTTCCACCAACACAGAGGGAATATCTGGCGACTTAAGTACCGCAAGACTTGCGTTCACTGGTTCTTTCTTATGTAAGTGAATACCAGCACGACCCATCTCTCTTAAAATCTTCGTCGCGACTTTATAGCCCTCTTTTTGCGAATGGCTAAACTGTAGGTCGAGTAAAGTTTGACTGACGTTCTTATCATTGGTGTTTTTGGCCAGTACATCACCTGCACCACCGAGCAGTTGAGATTGCTCTTCGTGGTTTTCAACCCAGCGTGCAATCTCCGTATTCGCTCGACGTGTATTGAGCACAAACACCGAACCACCGCGCGGTTGTGGAGAGCGGAAAGCATCCGCATGAACTGACACTAACAAATGCGCTTTGTTTTTACGTGCAATTGATGAGCGCTTATTGAGGTTAACGTAGTAGTCACCACCTCGCGTCAATACTGCTTTCATCCCTGGCACAGCATTAATTTGCGCAGCAATTTTCTTCGAAATCGACAATGTCGCATGCTTTTCATATTTCTTAGTCGGTCCGATCGAACCCGGGTCTTCGCCACCGTGGCCAGCATCAATCGCGACTACAATATCTGCGGTACCAAGTAGCTGAGAGGCATCACGGCTAACCGTTGTTGAGCTAGTTGACGTATTAGACGTTGAGGTGGAGCCTTTTTGGCTACCATGAGGCATATCAATCACCAATCGGTGACCATACTGCCCGCCTGGTGTTGGGGCCAGCTTAAATAGCTGAGGCGTCACTTTGCGGCTCAACTCAAACACCAAACGATACGTCCCCTTATCTGGCGGTGAGCTCTTGCGTATTTTCTTCAACACCGGGCTATCAGTGATATTGATAGGCAGCTTAGTGCTTAAAGTGGTCTTTTTCAGATCGACCACTAGGCGTGACGGGCTAGAAAGCGTGAAATAGCTATATTCCGCTTCCGACTTTAAATCGATAACAACACGCGTCTCATCGGGTGATGGCCAAACACGAACGCCTTCTAAAGCATTCGCAAAAACCAAACTAGGTACTAGGGTAAGAGCGAGGAGAAACGGAAAGAAAACAGCTCTTAATAATCGACTCTTCAACATAACTCCAACTGTTCTAATAATTGACATCCATATTGATTGTTTGCAGTCAGCTCAACCACACGCTCTTCACCTTGATAGCGCAGGTCAATATCCAGATCTGGTTCTGGCAATAAGCCATGCCCTTTTTCTGGCCACTCAACAAGGCAGATTGCATCAGGAGTAAAGTAATCACGAATTCCCATAAACTCCAACTCTTCAGGATCAGCTAAGCGATAAAGATCAAAATGATAAACCTGCCATTGATCGAGCTGATACGGTTCCACTAGTGTGTAGGTTGGACTCTTTACATTACCTTGATGTCCTAACGCACGTACAAAACCACGGCTGAATGTGGTCTTACCCGCACCAAGATCACCATGCAAATAGATCGTGGTTTGTTGAGAGCACAGATTAGCTAAGGCTGTCCCTAGCTGAATCGTTGCTTGTTCATCTTTTAGGGCAAATTGTTTGGTGGTCATGAAGATCAATCTCTAGGGTCGAATACGGTGACTATAAAAAATCAAAAGAACAGGAATAGTAAACTGGGTTGGAATTAGGAGACAAGCGATCTTGTGTAAGTAAAACGAAAAATCAGCGATTTCTTGGTATTTTTCCCCATTAGCTGCCTAGATCCTATGAATAAGATCCGTTAAGATCCTGCCCCCTTCCACTAAGGCGTATCCGCATGAACTATCAAGAGCTCGTCGAAAAGATCAAAATTTGGGGCCAAGAACTCGGCTTCCAAAAAGTTGGCATCTGCGATGTAGACCTCTCAGCACACGAGCAAGAGCTGCAAAGATGGTTAGATGCGGGCTACCACGGTGATATGGATTGGATGGCGCGCCACGGCATGATGAGAGCACGCCCAAATGAACTGCTACCTGGAACGGTGCGGGTCATTAGTGCCCGCATGGACTACTTACCCCCAGAAGCGCGCTTTGCCTCAAATCTAGCCGATCCAAGCCAAGCGTATGTTAGCCGCTACTCACTTGGTCGTGATTACCACAAGCTGATCCGCAATCAGCTTAAGAAACTCGGTCAAAAAATAGAACAAGAAGTTGGTCAATTCGGTTATCGACCTTTTGTGGACTCTGCCCCCATTCTAGAACGCCCCTTAGCTCAAAAAGCAGGACTTGGCTGGACAGGTAAACACTCCTTAGTGCTCGATAAAGATTGTGGCTCTTGGTTCTTCTTGGGTGAGCTATTGATCGATCTTCCTCTACCTGTGGATGAACCTAGTGTCGATGAGTGTGGTAAATGCAAAGCCTGCATCACTTCATGCCCAACGCAAGCTATCGTTGCTGACGGCGTTGTTGATGCTAGACGCTGTATCTCATATCTGACAATTGAATTTGATGGTGTCATTCCCGAAGAGTTTCGCCACGCGATGGGCAATCGCATCTATGGTTGCGACGATTGCCAACTGGTCTGCCCTTGGAATCGTTTCTCAGATATTACCGAGCAAAGTGATTTTCATCGACGTGAAGCATTTGAGGATTCAGATCTGGTGACTCTGTTCATGTGGGACGAAGAGACTTTCTTAAAAAACATGGAAGGTTCGGCGATTCGTCGTATTGGCCACCTACAATGGCTACGCAATTTGTCCGTTGCGATGGGCAATGCCCCTTTCTCGCAAGCTATTATCGATGCGCTACAAGCACGTATAGGACTCACTGAAGTTTTAGATGAGCATATTCACTGGGCTTTAGCTGAACAGCAGTCTCAACTACCTATCAGCACCACAAAGCTCAATCGTCTTATCAGGATTGTCGAAAAAGGACTACCTAGAGATGCATAATACTTGCCGAACCTAGTCGTTGATAAGTTGATTTAGCTCCAAAAATTAAAATGTGGAAAAAAGAAAGGATGATTCCTTATTTTCTTACAGATAAAGAAGTTAATCACAATACAAAGAAATGACTAGGATCAAAAAACAGTGACTTAATGATCGTAACGCACTATTGAACCAGGTAAGAGAAATGCAACATTTCACAATTAAAACAACAACTTACACAAACCAAAGCAGTAAGTAAGAAAGTTTCAAAAACAAAAAGATCTTTTTATCTAGGCACTATTTAGTCGTTAAATATGGGTTACCCACCAAGTTATCCACAACAAGAGATATGTGGATAAGTCTGTTGATTGATGTGTAGATGCCTAGCTCACACAAGGTTCGCTATCGTTTTTTTATCAGCACATCCCGTGCTTAAACAATAAATTCAGACATAAAAACGCCCACCTAATAGTTAGGAGGACTTCTTATGATTTTTGGGGTTCATGCTTCGCAGCATTAGCTAAAGAGCGGTGGCCTATGGCCGTTTCAAATGAATGTGTCATTTGAAGGAGATTTGGAGCGACACACGAGGTTCGAACTCGTGACCTCAACCTTGGCAAGGTTGCGCTCTACCAACTGAGCTAGTGTCGCATTTTGTCACCGTTAAGTACGATGAGGACTATCAAATTGGAGCGACACACGAGGTTCCCTATTCATAAACAGAAAGGCGTAACCTCAACCTTGGTAAGGTTGCACTCGGTAAACTGAGCTAGTGTCGCATTCTTCACCGTTGAGTACGATGACAACTATAAATTGGAGCGACACACGAGGTTCGAACTCGTGACCTCAACCTTGGCAAGGTTGCGCTCTACCAACTGAGCTAGTGTCGCATATTCTCATTAAGAGAATTGGTTGCGGGGGCCGGATTTGAACCGACGACCTTCGGGTTATGAGCCCGACGAGCTACCAAGCTGCTCCACCCCGCGTCCGTATTTCACCATTTGAGGCATGATGAGCGCCTTTAAATTTTGGAGCGACACACGAGGTTCGAACTCGTGACCTCAACCTTGGCAAGGTTGCGCTCTACCAACTGAGCTAGTGTCGCATATTCTCATTAAGAGAATTGGTTGCGGGGGCCGGATTTGAACCGACGACCTTCGGGTTATGAGCCCGACGAGCTACCAAGCTGCTCCACCCCGCGTCCGTATTTCACCATTTGAGGCATGATGAGCGCCTTTAAATTTTGGAGCGACACACGAGGTTCGAACTCGTGACCTCAACCTTGGCAAGGTTGCGCTCTACCAACTGAGCTAGTGTCGCATATTCTCATTAAGAGAATTGGTTGCGGGGGCCGGATTTGAACCGACGACCTTCGGGTTATGAGCCCGACGAGCTACCAAGCTGCTCCACCCCGCGTCCGTATTTCACCATTTGAGGCATGATGAACGCCTTTAAATTTTGGAGCGACACACGAGGTTCGAACTCGTGACCTCAACCTTGGCAAGGTTGCGCTCTACCAACTGAGCTAGTGTCGCATATTCTCGTTAAGAGAATTGGTTGCGGGGGCCGGATTTGAACCGACGACCTTCGGGTTATGAGCCCGACGAGCTACCAAGCTGCTCCACCCCGCGTCCGTATTTCACCATTTGAGGCATGATGAACGCCTTTTCCTTTCCACTTAAAGAAAAGTGGAGCGACACACGAGGTTCGAACTCGTGACCTCAACCTTGGCAAGGTTGCGCTCTACCAACTGAGCTAGTGTCGCATATTCTCGTTAAGAGAATTGGTTGCGAGGACTGATTTGAACCAGTGACCTTCGCGAGGTTTTATGAATGGCTGAGCCCGACGAGCTAGCGAATCACAACACCTTTTAATTTGGTTGCGGGGGCCGGATTTGAACCGACGACCTTCGGGTTATGAGCCCGACGAGCTACCAAGCTGCTCCACCCCGCGTCCGTATTTCACCATTTGAGGCATGATGAAAGCCTTTTCCTTTCCACTTAAAGAAAAGTGGAGCGACACACGAGGTTCGAACTCGTGACCTCAACCTTGGCAAGGTTGCGCTCTACCAACTGAGCTAGTGTCGCATCAACAACGTTTCCGTCATTCAGGGCTGCGAATTATAAGAGCATTTTTTTGTGATGCAAGTCCTTCATCAAAAAAATCATCTTTTTTTTTCTTATCGGATAAAAAGCACACACTTATCAATCAAAAAGCTTGAAAAATATACTAAATGTCAATTAGGCCTTGCGAGGAAACACCAAAGTGCGAGATTCAGCGATGTTTTGAAAGTTACTCATCGCGAATATTTCCCGTTTCTTATATAACTGCTCAGTATTAATTTGAACTCCTGAAGCTACTTAAGGATAAGAGGCACATATGCAATTCAGAGCAAGGTTATTTCAGCTCATTTGTACTGTATTACTTACAGCACTAGTTGCAGGTTGTGGCTCGATGCCTAAACCAATGAGAAACCTAGGGAAAAGTGATGTAGATTTTGTCATGGATGTGCATGCCAGGCAGCTTAAAGTTCAACTGGTAGAGCTAACACGTAAGCTCTACGTCAGAAACCCAATTCAATTGAGCAAGAATCCATCAGCTACCATCGACAGTCGTATTGAGCAAATATTTGGGCCTGAAGAGAGTATCACCCTACCACCGTTGGTTTTTGATGAGCTTGGTGGCGTCACCGGGATTGACGCGATATTACTCAGTTTTGATGAGGGCTTTGAGGGCGATCGCGTATTTGCCGCAACCGTTGGGTTGTCAGAGATGCTAAGGCGTTCTTACAACCACCAGCAAGAGTTTTTTATTATCGACTCTTTGGATGAGCAGTCTCTGTATAACAGTGCTCGAAACATCGAGATATTTGTTTGGCGGCTCTACCATCGCAAAGATGAAAACGGCAAGCCACTCATCTATACCAACCAAACGACAGAAAATGGCGGCGATATTAGCTTCGACCGTTTATTTACTAAGATGGTGATGATTCAAGACATGATGGCGCTGATTGTGGCGGATAAAACCAACCGCGGCATCACTAAAGTCGCACATGGTGTGGCGCAATTTGTCTTTTTACCCGTCCCATAACACAGCAGAAAAAAACCAGCATCGAGTGCTGGTTTTCATGATTAGATTGAGATAATCGTTTTGCGGTAATATTGCAGCTCCGCAATCGACTCTCGAATATCATCCAAGGCTAAATGGCTACCTTGCTTAGTAAAACCACCTAGCACTTCTGGCTTCCATCGGCGAGTTAGTTCTTTTAAAGTGCTCACATCGATATAACGGTAGTGGAAGTATTCTTCCAATTCAGCCATATGCTTGTACAAAAAACGACGATCTTGACCAACGCTGTTGCCACAAATCGGTGACTTACCTTTAGGTACCCATTTCTCAAGAAACTCAATGGTTTGACGAACTGCTTCTTGTTCATCGATGTTACTTTTACGAACACGATCGACCAAGCCACTACCAGTATGAGTTGTTGTACACCACTCATCCATTTTTTTAAGCTCAGCATCAGGCTGATGAATGGCAAGTACAGGTCCTTCAGCTAAAATATTTAATTCACTATCAGTGACAATGGTGGCGATTTCGATCACTTTGTGAGTTTCAGGGTCCAGTCCCGTCATCTCCAAATCAATCCAAATCAAGTTCTGATCGCTAAAGGACATAAATCGTTGCCTATTGGTTTTCTAATAAAAAAGGTACTATACCCAAATTCCGATACCCAAGATAGCGTGAGATACTCACCACTTTGCTGGTATCACTCGATAAATTAATGAACTGAAGTAGAGAAACGTGGCTAAAAAGAAAAAGCTAACCAAAGGTCAGGTGAGACGAGTTCGTCATAACCAGAAGCGCAAACTTAAGCAAGAAGATTCCGTTCAATGGGATGAGTCCATGCTAGGTAGCAGTAAAACCGGCCTGGTTATCACCCGCTTTGGACAGCACGCTGATATCGAAGACAGCGAAACTGGTGAAGTTCAGCGCTGTAACCTTCGTCGTGGTATCGAGACTCTTGTATCTGGCGATAAAGTCATTTGGCGTCCAGGACTAGAATCGATGGAAGGCATCAGTGGCGTTGTTGAAGCTGTCGAGCCTCGAACTTCAATTCTTACTCGTCCTGACTACTATGACGGTTTAAAACCAGTCGCGGCTAACGTTGATCAAATGATCATTGTCTCTTCAGTGCTGCCAGAACTGTCGCTCAATATTATTGATCGCTACTTGGTTGCCTCTGAAACCCTCAATATCGCACCACTGCTGGTATTGAATAAAATCGATTTACTTGAATCGGAGCAATTGACGCAGTACCGCGAATGGCTAAAAGAGTACGAGCGTATTGGGTATAAGGTTCTATTCGTTAGTAAGCAAACCGGAGAAGGTATCGCTGAACTTGAGGCTGAGCTTAAAGACCGCATCAATATTTTCGTTGGTCAATCTGGTGTTGGTAAATCGAGCTTAGTTAATGCGCTGATGCCGCAATTCAATGTAGAAGAAGGCGAAGTTTCGGAAAACTCAGGACTTGGCCAACATACCACAACCGCTTCACGTCTTTACCACATTCCAACAGGTGGTGACCTAATTGACTCTCCTGGAGTGCGCGAGTTTGGTTTGTGGCATTTGGAAGCAGAAGAAGTGACCAAGGCATTTGTCGAATTCCGACCTTTCCTTGGCAGCTGTAAGTTCCGTGACTGCAAGCACAATGATGACCCAGGTTGTGTATTACGCCAAGCAGTTGAGGATGGTGAGATCAATCAGATCCGTTTTGCAAACTATCACCGTATTCTAGAAAGCATGGCGGAAGTGAAAGCCAATCGCCAATACTCCCGAAGCAAAAAAGCAGATTTGTAGCCGCAAATTTGCAAGCAAACCATCGCAACTACTGACTTTTGGGCGCAATTTGAGTAACATCTCGCGCCCAGAATATAGTCAATCATGAAAATAGCATTGGAATTGAACACCATGGATAAGATTAAAGTTGGACTGCAATATTGGATCCCACAGCATGGACTTACTCGCTTAGTGGGCAAGCTAGCTTCTGCAAAAGCTGGCGGTCTAACAACAGCAATCATTCGCTGGTTCATCAAACAATACAACGTCAATATGGATGAAGCGCTGCATTCAGATCCAAAACATTTCAAGACGTTTAACGAGTTCTTTGTACGTGAGCTAAAAGAAGGCGCACGCCCAATTACTGAAGAACAAAGCGTAATTACTCACCCTGCTGACGCATGCGTTAGCCAGTTTGGTCCAATTACCGACGGTAAGCTTATTCAAGCTAAAGGGCATGACTTTACAGCTCAAGAGCTACTTGGCGGCGATGCTGCACTTGCTGAAGAGTTCACTGATGGCGAGTTCGCTACACTGTACTTGTCACCACGTGATTACCACCGCGTTCACATGCCATGCGATGGTACACTGCGTCAGATGATTTATGTACCGGGCGATCTATTCTCAGTAAACCCACTCACGGCAGAAAATGTACCTAATTTATTTGCACGTAACGAACGTGTCGTGTGTATTTTTGATACCGAGTTTGGCCCTATGGCGCAAGTCCTTGTTGGTGCAACGATTGTGGGTAGTATCGAGCAAGTTTGGGCGGGCACGGTAACACCACCACGCGGCAACAGCGTCTACAAGTGGGACTACCCTGCCGAAGGCGATAAAGCGGTGATCCTGAAAAAAGGTCAAGAGATGGGCCGCTTCAAGTTGGGCTCTACCGTAATCAACCTCTTCGCTAAAGGGGCAATCACTTTTGATGAGACGATGCAAAACGGTCAATCGACTGTGATGGGCACACCTTACGCACATACAGCGCAAGTGGAATCAGAACAAGCCTAAATTCCAAGCCTCTTTCTAAGCCTCGATTCGTCGGGGCTTTTTTTGACCCAAAACAAACTCACTGCAACAATTTTAACTGTTTGTTAAAATTCCAGACTCGGTCTAAGACACTCATTTTATTGTAAATTAAGCTATGGCCTCAAACATTGGAATTGGGGTTGATGTCGATATGGCAAAAATAGATCTTGGGGTGATAGTTAAGCTACTGATTAGCTTCGGCTTGCCAATTGGTGTGCTATTTATGCCAATTGATTGGATCCCAATCGATGATCTGACGCTCATTCAGCATCGATTATTGGCCATTTTTCTCCTCGCAGCCCTACTCTGGGTATTAGAGCCTGTCCCAGTCTTTGCTACCTCCATTTTGATCATCGCCCTAGAACTAGTGATGATCTCAGACAAAGGCTTACACCTGTTTCGAACGCCACCCGCTGGCCATGACCTTGGCGAGCTGATGAAATACACCGATATTTTTAGTGCTTTCTCTTCACCCATTATCATCCTGTTTATGGGCGGTTTTGCGCTCGCCATTTCGGCGTCCAAATATGAGTTGGACAATAACCTCGCGCGAGTGTTACTCAAACCGTTTGGCCACCAGCCTAGATTCATCATGCTGGGCTTAATGCTGATCACAGCAGTGTTCTCAATGTTTATGTCGAATACAGCAACAACTGTGATGATGCTGGCACTACTAGGACCAATAGTCGCTTCTGCGCCAAAGGGCGATCTCGGAATCAAGGCGCTGGTGCTGTGTATTCCTATTGCAGCAAACACCGGGGGCATCGCGACACCAATTGGTACGCCACCGAACGCCATTGCGCTGCAGTATTTAACTGGTGAGAACAGCATCGACTTTCTCAGCTGGATGATGATGGGCCTACCTTTTGTCGTCATTCAGCTCACTATCGCATGGTTCTTGCTGCAAAAGCTCTTTCCATCAGCACAGAAAGAGATGAAGCTAAAACTGGATGGTAAATTTCAAAAAAATTGGCGCGCTATCGTCGTCTATGCGACGTTTGCCTCAACTATCTTGCTGTGGATGACAACCAAATTACACGGAATGAACACCTACGTAGTATCCATCATTCCACTCGCGGTCTTTACGCTCACCGGAATTATGGGCAAAGCCGAGCTCAAGTTGATTAACTGGGACGTTTTATGGCTGGTTGCCGGTGGTATCGCGATTGGTATTGGTTTAGATAAAACCGGACTCGCTTCAGCACTTGCTCATGCCATTGATTATGAATCTCTCTCTCCGCTTGCCGTGATATTGACTCTATCGATTGTCTGCTGGTTGATGGCCAACTTTATGTCAAACACGGCTACCGCTAACTTACTAATGCCGATTGCCGCAGCAATAGGCGCGTCCATGGAAAGCCTTGCTACAGTGGGTGGACTGCAAGGTTTACTTGTGGTCGTGGCATTCTCAGCCTCACTTGGCATGATCCTACCGGTATCAACTCCGCCTAATTCACTGGCCTACTCGACAGGCTTAATCGAAAGTAAAGACATGGCAAAAACTGGCGTGATCATTGGTGTGATAGGACTGCTTATTGTTTATGCTGCGACCCTAATTATCACTTAAGAAACAAATGAAACTGACCTCTAGCATGCTGGGCTAGAGGTCACAAATTCTTACAAGTGCGTAGGGCTTTTCTTAAAAGCAGCATATAGATCAACAATCTACATTCCCGCCATCTATAACATTGTGCCGATATCACCATCAATGCCCCCTTTTTCATTCACGTGAAACAGTGGTGATAGGCCCTATTCTTCTCGTCCTGCTGTCTGAAAAATAAGGAAAGGCAATGAGAAATACAATCAAACTAAAAATGCAAATCGCCATTGCCGTGGTCATTGCAGTGGTCAGTGGTGTTCAAGCTTGGATCTCAGTCAATCAACTGCAGCAAGAAACCACTTCTGCCCTCAATAGCGAAATGGCCAATATCAGCCACTCCACATCACGCTATATCAGTGATTGGCTCGCGATCCGTAGCGATATGATGTTGGCCAATGAAAAAACCATCATTGAATCGAATAACTCTGATCGTGAAATGCTGCTTACTAAACGAGCTGGGGACTTTCTTTCCGTGTACGCAGGGTTTGAAGATGGCTCAATTGCTTATGGTGATAAAGCTGAAGATTGGCCGACTGACTATGACCCGCGCACTCGTCCTTGGTATCAAGATGCGATGAACGCTTCAGGATTGATCATTACTGAACCTTACCAAGACTTCGATGGCAGTATTGTTATCAGTTTCGCTAAAGCCTTTTCCGGCAACAAAAACGGTGTTCTCGCCGCTGACCTTACCGTCACCAATATCATTGATGAAGTGCTAAATATCACTTTAGATAATGACGGTTTTACCTTCCTTGTTGACGGCAATAACAACATCGTCGCTTACCAAGATGAATCGTTAAGCCAGCAGCCATTAACCAAGTTAAATCCTCAGCTCTCTGCAACTCAAGTAAAAGAACTTGTCAGCAACTCGTCGATTTCGACAATTAGTTGGCCAGAACAAGGAGACAAGCTGATTTACGTTGCTAATGTCCCATCCACAGACTGGTCTTTGGGCATTGTGGTTGATAAAGAACTGGCGTTCGCTTCAGTGAGTGAACAGATTCAATTCACCGCCATCGCATCTTTAGTGCTGTACCTGATCATTGCAACATTCAGTACCTATACCATTACTAAACTACTGAAACCTCTGCAAGATTTGTCATCTTCACTTTCTCAACTGGCAAAAGGCGAAGGGGACCTCACCCAGCGAATCGAGATTAAACGCCGTGACGAAATTGGTGAAGTGGCTGAGCACGTTAATCAGTTCCTTAGCCAGATGCAGCGTATGCTGGCTGATATCATCAGTCACAGTGAACAGTTAGTGCAACAAGCCAGCCAAGCTAACAGCCTTTCGATGCAGTCAGCGCAGCAAGTGGAAGTTCAGCAAAATGACGTTAACCAAATTGCCACTGCAATCCATGAGATGTCTGCGACGGCTGCAGAGGTGGCAAGTCATGCTGAAATGACAGCTGATGCTTCTCAGACTTCATCTAATGCCTGCCAAGACGGTCAAAAAGTCATTCAGAAGAACCGCGAGTCGATTGTGGAGCTAGCAGAGCAGGTCGCAGCGGCCTCTGGTGTTATCTCTGAACTTGAACACAATACCCAAAGCATCAATCAGATCCTCTCAACCATTCAAGAAATTGCCGAACAAACCAATTTGTTAGCACTCAACGCAGCCATTGAAGCAGCGCGTGCAGGGGAGCAAGGACGTGGGTTTGCCGTGGTAGCCGATGAAGTGCGCGTACTCAGTCAACGTACCCATGGTTCAACCGAAGAAATTCGTCACATGATCGAAACGCTGCAAAACAATACTAAGCTTGCGGTAAATAGCATGAAGACCAGTACCACGTTAGCTGACACCAGTGTCGACTACGCTCAGCAAGCGGCGCAAAGTCTGACGGACATTACCGACGCGATCGATAAAATTAACGACATGGCGCTACAAATCGCCAGCGCTGCGGAAGAGCAACGCGCCGTGAGTGAAGATATCAGCCGTAATACCCAAGGAATCAAGGATGCTTCAGACGTACTCGCCGGACAAGCTCAGCAAAGTAGTGACAGCGCGGATAGTATGCGTGAGTCAGCAGAGACCATGCGCATGGAGGTAACTCGCTTCAAGGTATAACTTTGTTTTAAGCAAGATTTCATGCATATTGTCAGCCTGGATTACTCCACACTCACAAGGATAACGTGTCGATGGGTTATGAATGGCTGGCACTTGCTGCGGCATTTCTTTGGGCAGTAGCAAGCATACTTTCTGTGGTGCCTGCCCAACATTTAGGAACCTTTGCCTATAGCCGCTGGCGCATGGGCTGCACCTCGCTCATTTTAGGCTCTATGGCTTTATACACTGGCGGCTGGAGCAGTGTTGAGACGAGCGCCATTTCAGCCATGATGCTATCAGGCGTCATCGGTATTTTTATTGGTGATACTGCCCTATTTGCTTGCCTCAATCGTATGGGGCCAAGGCAAGCGGGTTTACTCTTCTCGTGTCACGCTGTTTTCTCAGCCGTACTTGGCTACTTTCTGTTTAGCGAAACCATGACCTCTGTAGAGCTACTAGGATCTCTATTGGTCTTCTCTGGCGTGTTAACTGCAATCTTCTTTGGCCGCCGCGGACAAACTAACAATCAACTTGAGTCGATTAAAGGTAAGGTTTGGGTCGGAATCGGCTTAGGCTTACTCGCGGCACTTTGCCAAGCGTTAGGCGGTATCATCGCTAAACCGATTATGCAAACCAATATCGACCCTGTTGCTGCGTCAGCGATGCGGATGATGACCGCCTTTGCCGCTCACTGCTTGTTTTTCTTTACAGGAGCCAAACTGGCGCGTGCGACTCAACCAATGAACATCAAGATCTTTTCGATTACCGCTCTCAATGGTTTTTTAGCCATGGCGGTTGGTATGACATTAATTCTGTACGCTCTGCAAGAAGGTAATGTCGGTATGGTTGCCCTGCTCTCTTCGACAACCCCGATCATGCTGTTGCCGATACTATGGATTTATTCCGGTAAACGACCTAATCGCTTTGCTTGGATTGGCGCGATTGTCGCCGTCGTTGGAACCAGTATTTTGGTCTCTTAACCTATCGCAGCAATCGGCAATTCCCGCTTTATTTTTCTGTCTTAAGCGAGAGAATAGAGCAAGAAAAAAGGTCCGCATGAACAGGTTGGCGTTGCACACACTCTTTGTAAGATGAAAGATAACAACAATATTTCACAAACAATATTTGATCTTAACCTACAGTTTTGGTTAAAAAGTGTAGTAAAATTACGCTAATTTAGTTTCCAAAGTTACTTTGAAATTTGACGAGGTCATCACTATGACAGCTAAGAAGCCTATGGCTCTAGTTATTCTTGACGGTTACGGACACCGTGAAGATACAGCAAGCAACGCAATCGCGAACGCAAAAACTCCATTCCTTGATAGCCTGTTTGCTAACAAGCCAAACACTCTAATCTCTGCTTCTGGCATGGATGTTGGCCTACCTGATGGTCAAATGGGTAACTCAGAAGTGGGTCACACTAACATTGGCGCTGGTCGTGTTGTATACCAAGATCTTACTCGTATCACTAAATCTATCGCAGACGGTGAGTTCACTGAAACGCCTGCGCTAGTAGAAGCTATCGACTCTGCTGTAAAAGCAGACAAAGCGGTACACATCATGGGCCTTATGTCTCCAGGTGGCGTACACTCTCACGAAGACCACATCTACGCAGCCGTTGAAATGGCAGCAGCACGTGGCGCAGAGAAGATTTACCTACACTGCTTCCTAGACGGCCGTGACACACCACCGCGTAGCGCAGAGAACTCGCTACAGCGCTTCCAAGACCTATTCGCGACACTAGGTAAAGGCCGTGTGGCTTCTCTAGTAGGCCGTTACTACGCAATGGACCGTGATAACAACTGGGATCGCGTTCAAGTTGCTTACGATCTTCTTACTCAAGCTAAAGCTGAGTTCACTTTCGATACAGCTGTAGCGGGTCTTGAAGCAGCATACGCTCGTGACGAGAACGATGAGTTCGTGAAAGCAACAGCAATCAAAGCAGAAGGTCAAGAAGATGCAGTAATCGCAGACGGCGATACAGTAATCTTCATGAACTACCGTGCTGACCGTGCTCGTCAAATCACACGTACTTTCGTACCTGCATTCGACGGCTTCGAGCGCGCGGTATTCCCAGCAATCAACTTCGTAATGCTAACGCAATACGCTGCTGACATCCCGCTAGCAATCGCATTCCCACCAGCATCTCTAGAGAACACATACGGTGAGTGGCTATCTAAGCAAGGTCAAACTCAGCTACGTATCTCTGAAACTGAGAAATACGCGCACGTCACTTTCTTCTTCAACGGTGGTGTTGAGAACGAATTCGAAGGCGAAGAGCGTCAACTTGTTGCTTCTCCAAAAGTAGCAACTTACGACCTACAGCCAGAAATGAGCTCTGAAGAGCTCACTGAAAAAATGGTTGCTGCGATCAAGTCTGGCAAGTACGACACGATCATTTGTAACTACCCTAACCCAGATATGGTTGGTCACACTGGTGTTTACGAAGCAGCTGAGCAAGCGATCGAAGCCATCGACGGCTGTGTTGCTAAAATTGTTGCGGCTATCGAAGAAGTAGGCGGCCAAATGCTGATTACTGCTGACCACGGTAACGCGGAAATGATGGTAGACCCAGAGACAGGCGGCACTCACACTGCTCACACTAACCTACCAGTACCTCTAATCTACATTGGCGACAAAGAAGTTGAGTTCAAAGAAGGCGGTAAACTGTCTGACCTAGCGCCAACTATGCTATCGCTAACGGGTCTAGAGATCCCAGCTGAAATGACTGGCGATGTACTGGTTAAGTAATTAACTAGATAACATCAATACTATCGAGGCCCGAGCAATGCTTGGGCCTTTTTATTTTCATTTTGCGCCACCAGCAACTTTTGACATTCCCCTTTCTTCCAATCAAAAGGTTTGGGTATACTGGCTATCTCTCAAATAGTTAGGACAAATTTGAACAATGGCGATCACCCCATTAAGGACACTTCTCTCTCGCAAGTCTTGGTTTGCGCTCGGGTTGATACTTACTGCCAGCTCACTTTCCCCTAGCTATGCGGCAAACAATGCTGAGCTCAAAGGTGTCAGCGGTGAAATCTCACGTCAAAAACAATCACTCTCCAGTCAGCAACAAAAGCTCGACTCCTTACAGAAATCGCTAAAAAATCAAGAGACCACCATCACCCGTCTGGGAAAAGAAATCAAAGAGACCAAGGCTTCGCTGGCAACCACTAACGCCAATATCGCCAACTTGGACAAAAAGGTTGATCACTTACTGGATCAAAAAAAGCAGCAAAGCGATAGGCTGGCAGAACTGATTCAAACCTACTACGTGACTCAACGAGCGAAGAGTTCAACGAATATTCTCAACCAAGGCGTCGAAGAAGACCGTATGAGTCAGTACTTTCAACACCTAGCCAAAGCAAGAGCCGAGACCATCAGTGAACTTGAAGCAACCGTCAGAGAGTTAGATGACAGCCAAGAGCAGCTCAAGCTTGAGAAAGAGCAGCTTACTAGCTTATTGAGAAAACAGACTCAAAAACGCGACCAGCTAGCGAAAACTCAGTCTCAACGTAAAGGGACCGTATCTAAAATTCGTAACAGCATTTCGAACGATAAAGTGTACCTATCTGAACTGCAGCGCAATGAGACCCGCTTAAAAGCAGAGATTGCTAAAGCCGCTAAACGTAATGCGGTTCCGATGGACGGCATTGGCCGCCAAAAAGGTAAGCTTCCTTGGCCAGTAAAGGGGCGTGTGTTGCATAACTACGGCTCACGCCAGACAGGTCAAATCAAATGGAAAGGAATGGTGATCGATGCCAACTACGGTCAATCCGTTAAAGCCGTCTACTCTGGCACTGTTGTATTCGCCGACTACCTTCGTGGCTACGGCTTAGTGGTGCTACTTGATCACGGTAAAGGGGATATGACGCTGTACGGATTCAACCAGAGCCTGATGAAGAAAGAAGGCGATAAAGTGACAAAAGGCGAAACAATCGCGCTTGCAGGAGACACGGGTGGACAATCGCAATCGTCACTCTACTTTGAGATTCGCCGCAACAGTAAAACGCAAAACCCGAAAAGCTGGTTAACACGATAATCAGCGCTGAGCAGATACCAATAAGGCGTCTTTTCCTCTCGAAAAGACGCCTTATTTTTTAAGCTTCGATACGATAATGCTTTTCTACCGCATCAATGAAAGCGGTTAGCTGCTCTTTCGGCAGGGCGTTAATGCCAGCGGCCGCAGCTCTACCGCCACCAGATGGGAACTGCGCACAGATATCTCCCGCCCCTTGCTTATTTTTCAGCGGTGCACGCAATGAAACAGTATAAGTGCCGTCCCTATTTTCGGTTAATACTGCGTGAGCAGAGTCTGGTGACTGATTCGCTAGTAGATTGCCGTAGACACCACTAATACGACGTGATGATGCTTCATTTGGCAGCTCAAATAGCCCTAATGTGGCGCTTTGATATTGAGGCTCTATCGCCAATGCTTTATCCATATCTTGCTGATAAGCAGATTGAAGTACGTGGAACGGCGAGTCTTGATCAGCAATAACAGCAAACGGATCATCGTAGGCCAAAAGCTCTTGAAACAGTACCGCTGGGTCAAAATGAAGGTCATCAAGCTTTGAACCGTAACCGTTGTAGTTGATCAAGGTACCTAACTCTTTTAGCTGCACTTGCTGCTCAACGCTTAGACCAGCTTTACTCGCTAACTGATCCGCTTTGGCAATTAAGTTATCACCATAAGCAGCAGTAATCGCCCAAGTGTGATAGCACCCTGCGAGCAACTCATCGATAATCAAGGCTGTACAGGTGTTAGCATCCAAATCGATATGAGCCGTTAAATTCTCATGCTGGGGAATATCGCCGGATTTATGGTGATCGGCGTAAAAAACCTTAGCCCCTGCACTCAATATTTTTTCAAGGCCCGTTTTGTTCTTCTCCATCGAGATATCAAGTGCTGTGACCGAATCCTCAGCGCTGACAGACAGCTTCGCCAACAACTGAATATCGCGTTTTACTCCGGTGACCAATGTGGAGGGCTTGGGCTCTGCAAGCCTAAGTTGAAGCAACGCGATAATACCATCGGCATCACCGTTAAAAACATCAAAGTGCATAAAAGAAAACCCATTAAACTATCTCTCGATACTCTAATGGGTTCTACGCGTTTTAACAATTTCAATTAGTTATAGCTAGGATCCACACGTTTAAGCGTGAATAGCTTTAACACCATCTTCTAATAGCTGAAGCTGCTCTAAACCTTGCGCCGTTGCCTTTGGTTTCACAACTGAAATCATCTGTAGCATGCCTTGATGGATCACTTGCTCAGTAATCTGAGTACGTGGCGACATTGCTGCTTGATAGCCTAACCAGCTTGATGCAATTAGGTGCAATGTGGTCACCAGTGACTTCATCTCACTGTCTTCTACAGAGACTAACTCTAAGTCGACAAACGCACGCATAATGTTGATCAGGTTGGCTTGTAGCTTTTCTTGAACTTGAATGTACTCTTCATGCAGTTGTTCGTCACGCTGTAGGATTTCAGGCAAATTAGCGTAGAAGAAACGATACTTCCACATTAGCGTAAAGATAGAGTCTAGGTAATGCTTTAACAGCACTAGGCTTTCTTGTCGCCCTTGAATCGGGGTGAAACGCTCTAGTAGCTCATTGGAGTAGAGCGCAAAGATCTCGCGGACAATCTCTTGCTTATTACGGAAATGGTAGTAGAGGTTACCCGGGCTGATATCGATATGAGCCGCAATATGATTGGTTGTGATATTGCGCTCACCGTGCTCATTGAATAACTCTAGTGCTGCAAGCACGATTTTATCGCGTGTTTTCATTCTTTCCCGAACCCTATTCCATTAATCTAAACAGTATAACTGAGTATATTAACCAATAACAAAAAAGCGCCTGATTAGACCAGACGCTTTCATATGTTTCTTAGTTATTTGTGGTACGGCTTAGATAACTCGTGCACCGCATCAACAAATACACCGGCATTTTCAGGCGGCACATCCAAGTGGATACCGTGGCCAAGGTTGAATACGTGGCCAGTACCTGCATCACCAAAGCCTTCCAGGATAGTCGCCACTTCCTCACGAATACGTTCAGGAGAAGCGTATAGCATTGACGGATCCATGTTACCTTGCAGTGCCACTTTATCGCCTACGCGCTTCACAGCGTCTTGAATGTTGATTGTCCAGTCTAGGCCGACAGCATCACAGCCTGTCGCTGCGATTTGCTCTAACCACATGCCACCATTCTTAGTAAATAGTGTTACCGGCACACGACGTCCATCATTCTCACGAATCAGGCCATCAACGATTTTGTGCATGTACTGTAGAGAGAACAAGTTGTAGTCACGTGGAGTAAGCACACCACCCCAAGTATCAAATACCATCACCGATTGAGCGCCGGCCTTGATCTGTGCGTTTAGGTATTCGATCACGCTGTCTGCGAGTTTATCAAGCAATAGGTGTAGCGTTTGTGGCTCTGCGTACATCATCTTTTTGATCTTAGTGAATGCTTTTGAGCTACTACCTTCAACCATGTAAGTCGCGAGAGTCCATGGGCTACCAGAGAAACCAATCAGTGGTACGTCACCGTTAAGATCTTTACGGATCTGACGAACCGCATTCATTACGTATTGGAGCTCACCTTCAGGATCTGGCAAACCAATTTTTTCTACGTCCGCTTTACATGTGATTGGCTTATCAAACACAGGACCTTCACCCGCAGCAAAACGCAGCTCTAGACCCATTGCATCAGGGATCGTCAGAATGTCTGAGAATAAAATAGCGGCATCAAGTGGAAAACGGCGTAGTGGTTGAAGGGTTACTTCTGACGCAAGTTCTGCATTCTTACACAAAGACATGAAATCACCCGCTTCTGCGCGTGTCGCTTTGTATTCTGGAAGGTATCGACCTGCCTGACGCATCATCCATACTGGAGTGTAATCTACTGGCTCTTTTAGCAGGGCACGAAGATAGCGGTCATTCTTTAATTCAGTCATTCCGTTTTTCCGATTATTAGGCTTGTTTCTGTTGCGGCTATTCTAACAC
The DNA here is from genome assembly GCF_000176235.1 of Vibrio orientalis CIP 102891 = ATCC 33934. Classification (NCBI taxonomy): domain Bacteria; kingdom Pseudomonadati; phylum Pseudomonadota; class Gammaproteobacteria; order Vibrionales; family Vibrionaceae; genus Vibrio; species Vibrio orientalis. Next base: position 2,271,330 of record NZ_ACZV01000005.1, read on the forward strand.
TGTTTGGCTCTCAAAAGCTGTGTGCTTTGCAACCTAGATCAAGTTATTAACTTTTAAATCAATGCTTAATTTGCACCCAATCTGTAACAGTGTTAAAAATTTGTTTGCTAGCGAAAACTACAATTATAAACCGAGCACTCAGTGCTTGGCATCTCATAACGACATCTTACTTACCCCCTCCTTCTGGAGGGTTTTTTTTGCTTACTTTCAGAAAGATAATTAAACATCACCACAAGTGTGCTCTATCAGTTCTCGCGCAATAGTGCCCTTAGGCGCAATCGCAGGTAGTGCATTGAAATCAAACCAACGCGCATCACTTAACTCGCTATAATCCGGTTTAAGTTCTCCGGAATGATATTCCGCGATGAAGCCCATCATTAAGCTAGATGGGAATGCCCATGGCTGACTGGCGAAATATTGGATATTTTTCACGTTTATTCCGGTCTCTTCTTTCACTTCGCGAGCGACGCACTGCTCCAATGTCTCACCCACTTCAACGAACCCGGCGATCACTGTGTACATGCCGTTGCGGTGCCTTGGATGTTGAGCCAACAATATTTGCCCCTGCTTACGCACAGCGACAATGATACACGGGAAAATTCTTGGATAATGAAGTGTCCGACAATCACCACATTGCATAGCCAATTGGTTATGGTTTAAATGGTTTCGGCCACCACACAAAGGGCAAAAACGCATACTTTGCGTCATATGGCTGTATTGCACTGCCTTACTAAATAATAAAAACAGCTCACGAGGGAAATCGAGGCACTCTCGCAGTGAAACAAGCTCGATTTCATGCTCTATCTCAGCTGCATTTAGCCATAATACTGGTGCACTGTTGTAGCGACCAATTTCTATTGCAGAGCTCGTTGGCAGATGAAAGTCCTGAGCGTTACCAAAAGGAATTGCATTATCAACTAACCAAACGTCACTTCCTGATACAACGCACCAATAACAATTTTGCGTACGGTTTGTGTCACTTTTATTTAACATTCCACCCCCTCTTCACTTGCAGTTCATCTATTTTACTGGCAATCTAAATTCATACCAGAGTTTGTAGTCCATCAATTTTGAGACTATAAATTCTAGTAAGGACAAGAGCTTGTATCTCTGCACACGCTTTAAGCTCAAAGCTTAATGGTCACCCAAGAAGTGACCCGATCATGAGGATATGGTCATGCTAAATAGATTCAAACAGACACAAGAACAATGGGGTGGCTCAAGCGAAGTCATCGATCACTGGCTTGAGACCCGTCAGTCACTTATCGTTGAATATTGTAAGCTAGGCTCCCTTCAACCCGTCAATGGGCACGCTAACGTTGTTGAACTTCCTTCCCCAAAAGAGATCAGTTCATTCTGTGATCATGTTGTCGACTACATCTCTGAAGGTCATTTCAAAATCTACGATATGGTGATGGAAAAGTGGCAAGCTACTGGCTTCAAAACCAATGATGATATCGATTCTGCCTACGCGAAGATCGTCCTGACCACCGAGCCACTACTCGAATTTAACGACAAATATGTAAAAGTTAATGCGGATGATGAGCTGCCTAACTTTGAAGTAGATATGTCAAAAGTAGGTGAGCTGCTCGAAGTACGCTTTGAAGTAGAAGATAACCTAATTCAGCTTATTGCCGATAGCTTAGCCATCCCGCCAGGCGCATAAGCGAGAAGCGAGAAGCGAGAAGCGAGAAGCGAGAAGCGAGAAGCGAGAAGCGAGAAGCGAGAAGCGAGAAGCGAGAAGCGAGAAGCGAGAAGCGAGAAGCGAGATTCATTCTTGAGGGTTGACGTGTATGCGTCAACCCTTTTGCGTTTTCAGAACGGTCATCAACCGATGGGTTTCTAAAAGTGAGTCGTAAGCAAACAGAGATTCCCTACTCGCTCCTTCGTCACTCTATGGAATGAAACTTTCCATTTCACAAAAACAAAAAAGGCACCCGAAGGTGCCTTTTTTCTTAAGCTCTTAACGATTACTCGTCAGAAGAGAAGCCTGCGTTAAGCAGTGCTGCAAGGTTGTCAGTAGCTTGTTCAGCTGAAGGACCTTCTTGCTCTTCTACACGCTTAGCTTGACGCTCTTGGTGGTATGCGAAACCTGTACCTGCTGGGATTAGACGACCAACAATTACGTTTTCTTTCAGACCACGTAGCTCATCACGCTTACCAGAAACTGCAGCTTCTGTTAGTACGCGAGTTGTCTCCTGGAACGACGCCGCAGAGATGAACGATTCAGTTGCTAGAGATGCTTTAGTGATACCTAGAAGCTCACGTTCGAAACGAACTAGCTCTTTACCTTCAGCTTCTAGCTGACGGTTAGCAATCTTAACGTTCGCGTATTCAACCTGTTCACCCACTAGGAACTCTGTAGAGTCACCAGCGTGTGTGATTGTACACTTACGTAGCATCTGACGAACGATCGTCTCAATGTGCTTATCGTTAATCTTAACGCCCTGTAGACGGTATACTTCTTGAACTTCGTTCGCGATGTATTGAGTCACAGCGTGGATACCACGTAGACGTAGAATGTCATGTGGAGACTCTGGACCATCTGCGATCACGTCACCACGTTCAACTTTCTCGCCTTCGAACACGTTAAGCTGACGGTGCTTAGGAATCATCTCTTCGTAAGCGTCGCCGCCGTCACGAGTGATTACTAGACGACGTTTACCTTTCGTCTCTTTACCGAAGCTCACAGTACCTGTGTGCTCAGCAAGAATCGCAGGCTCTTTAGGCTTACGAGCTTCGAATAGGTCAGCTACGCGAGGTAGACCACCGGTGATATCTTTGTTACCGCCAGATTTCTGAGGGATACGTGAAAGTGTATCACCCACACCTACTTCTGCGCCGTCTTCGATGTTAACGATAGCTTTACCAGGTAGGAAGTAGTGAGCTGGCATATCAGTACCAGGGATCATTACGTCGTTACCTGCCGCATCAACAAGTTTGATAGCTGGGCGCATATCTTTACCTGCTGCTGGGCGAGCTGCCGCTTCAGTTACTTCGCTTGAAGATAGACCTGTTAGATCATCTGTTTGACGAGAAACTGTTACACCGTCGATCATGTCAACGAACTGGATGCGACCTGCCACTTCTGTGATGATTGGCATAGTGTGCGCTTCCCAGTTAGCTACTGTATCACCAGCTTCAACTGAGTCGTTGTCGCCTTTAGATAGTAGAGAACCGTAAGGCAGTTTGTGCTTCTCTTTCGTACGACCGAACTCATCAATGATAGTTAGTTCAGATGCACGAGAAGTGATAACAAGCTTACCGTCTTTGTTCGTTACGAACTTAGCGTTGTGTAGCTTAACTGTACCCGTTGTCTTAGCTTGGATGCTGTTCTCTGCTGCTGCAGTAGATGCCGCACCACCGATGTGGAACGTACGCATCGTAAGCTGTGTACCCGGCTCACCGATAGACTGAGCAGCGATAACGCCTACTGCTTCACCTTGGTTCACAAGGTGACCACGTGCTAGGTCACGACCGTAACACTGTGCACAACAACCGAAGTCCGCATTACAGGTAACAACTGAGCGCACTTTCATGCTATCTACTGAGTTGTCTTCCATGATCTGACACCACTTCTCATCAATTAGAGTATTACGTGGGATCAGAACCTCTTCAGTACCTGGCTTAAGAACATCTTCAGCAACAACACGACCTAGTGCTAGCTCAGAAAGTGCAACTTTAACGTCACCACCTTCGATGTGCGGCATCATGTCAACACCTTCATGGGTGCCACAGTCATGTTCGTGTACTACAACGTCTTGAGCAACGTCTACTAGACGACGAGTTAGGTAACCCGAGTTCGCTGTTTTCAGTGCCGTATCCGCAAGACCCTTACGAGCACCGTGCGTTGAGATAAAGTACTGAAGTACGTTTAGACCTTCTTTAAAGTTCGCAGTGATCGGCGTTTCGATGATTGAGCCATCTGGACGAGCCATCAGACCACGCATACCTGCTAGCTGACGAATCTGAGCTGCAGAACCACGTGCGCCCGAGTCAGCCATCATGTAGATGCTGTTGAACGACTCTTGCTGCTCTTCTTCACCTTCACGGTTTATTACCGTTTCAGATGAAAGGTTTTCCATCATCGCTTTCGCTACGCGATCGTTGGTCGATGCCCAAATATAGATCACTTTGTTGTAGCGCTCACCAGCTGTTACAAGACCAGATTGGTACTGTTCTTGAATTTCGCGAACTTCTGCTTCCGCTTCTTCGATCTCAGTGTATTTCGCTGCAGGTACAACCATATCGTCGATACCAACAGATACACCAGAAAGTGCCGCGTAAGCGAAACCTGTGTACATGATTTGGTCAGCAAAGATTACCGTGTCTTTAAGACCAAGCTTACGGTACGCTTCGTTAAGTAGGTTAGAGATTTGCTTCTTACCTAGTTTTTGGTTAACGATGCTGTACGGTAGACCTGCTGGTACGATTTGCCATAGCATTGCACGACCGATAGTTGTATCAACCATCTTAGTCTCTGTAGTGCTATTACCATCTTCATCAACAACTGTCTCTGTGATACGAACTTTAACGCGAGCGTGTAGCTCAGCAGTCTTAGTGCGGTATGCCTTCTCAGCCTCAGCTGGGCTAGCAAGGTACATACCTTCGCCTTTCACGTTGATCTTGTCGCGAGTCATGTAGTAAAGACCCAATACAACGTCCTGAGAAGGTACGATGATCGGATCACCTGACGCTGGCGACAGAATGTTGTTTGTCGACATCATCAGTGTACGAGCTTCAAGCTGTGCTTCTAGAGTTAGAGGCACGTGAACCGCCATTTGGTCACCATCGAAGTCGGCGTTGTATGCCGCACACACTAGTGGGTGAAGCTGAATCGCTTTACCTTCGATTAGTACTGGTTCGAACGCCTGGATACCTAGACGGTGAAGTGTAGGTGCACGGTTCAATAGTACTGGGTGTTCGCGGATTACTTCGTCTAGGATATCCCAAACGATCGCTTCTTCGCGCTCTACCATCTTCTTAGCCGCTTTGATTGTCGTCGCTAGGCCACGAGTCTCAAGTTTGCTGTAGATAAATGGTTTGAATAGCTCAAGTGCCATCTTCTTAGGAAGACCACACTGGTGCAGACGAAGGTATGGACCTACTGTGATTACAGAACGGCCAGAGTAGTCTACACGCTTACCTAGAAGGTTCTGACGGAAACGACCTTGTTTACCCTTGATCATATCAGCAAGAGATTTCAGAGGACGCTTGTTCGAACCAGTGATCGCACGACCGCGACGACCGTTATCTAGAAGTGCATCAACAGACTCTTGCAGCATACGCTTTTCGTTACGTACGATGATGTCCGGAGCCGCTAGCTCTAGAAGACGCTTCAAACGGTTGTTACGGTTGATCACGCGACGGTATAGGTCGTTCAGATCAGAAGTCGCGAAGCGACCGCCATCTAGTGGTACTAGAGGACGTAGATCTGGCGGAAGTACCGGAAGCACAGTTAGGATCATCCACTCTGGGTTGTTACCAGATTGAACGAACGCTTCAACTAGCTTAAGACGCTTAGTGATCTTCTTACGCTTAGTCTCTGAGTTAGTAGACTGAAGCTCTTCACGCATCTCTTCGATTTCAGCAGGTAGATCCATAGACGCAAGTAGGTCTTTGATCGCTTCTGCACCCATCTTAGCCGTGAACTCATCACCCCACTCTTCTAGACGATCTAGATACTCTTCTTCAGTAAGCATCTGAGATTTTTCTAGATCAGTCATACCTGGTTCAGTTACTACGTACATTTCGAAGTAAAGAACACGTTCGATATCACGTAGAGGGATATCCATTAGTAGACCGATACGAGACGGTAGTGATTTTAGGAACCAGATGTGAGCAACTGGTGAAGCTAGCTCGATGTGGCCCATACGGTCACGACGAACTTTAGTTTGTGTAACTTCAACGCCACACTTCTCACAGATAACGCCACGGTGTTTTAGACGCTTATATTTGCCACAAAGACATTCGTAGTCTTTTACTGGACCAAAGATACGCGCACAGAATAGACCATCACGCTCAGGCTTGAACGTACGATAGTTGATCGTTTCTGGTTTTTTAACTTCACCGAAAGACCATGAACGGATCATGTCTGGTGAAGATAGACCGATTTTGATTGCATCAAATTCTTCGGTCTTATGCTGCGCTTTTAGAAAGTTTAATAAGTCTTTCACAATCAGCTCCTGTAAGGAGTTAAAAGGAGCTCACCCGCAAAAGTGAGCACCTTCTACCAAATAATCGTATTCTCTAAAGAGAAAGGATTACTCTTCGTCTTCTAGCTCGATGTTGATACCTAGCGAGCGGATCTCTTTCAACAGTACGTTGAACGATTCTGGCATGCCAGGTTCCATGCTGTGGTTGCCATCTACGATGTTCTTATACATCTTAGTACGGCCGTTAACGTCATCCGACTTAACTGTTAGCATTTCTTGAAGCGTGTAAGCAGCACCGTATGCTTCTAGTGCCCATACTTCCATCTCACCGAAACGCTGACCACCGAACTGAGCTTTACCACCAAGTGGTTGCTGAGTTACTAGGCTGTACGAACCAGTTGAACGAGCGTGCATCTTGTCATCAACAAGGTGGTTCAGTTTCAGCATGTACATGTAACCAACAGTTACAGGACGCTCAAACGCATCACCTGTGCGACCATCAAACAGCGTTAGCTGACCAGATTCAGGTAGGTCACCTAGTTTTAGAAGCTCTTTGATTGAAGATTCGTTCGCACCGTCAAATACTGGAGTTGCGATCGGTAGACCACCACGCAGGTTATTGATCAGCGTACGAACTTCACCATCAGATAGAGACGCGATGTCTACTTTCTGACGAGTTTCACCAAGATCGTAAACTTTCTGTAGGAAGTCACGGAACTTAGCTAGCTCTTGCTGCTCTTTCACCATCTGGTTGATCTTGTCACCGATACCTTTCGCTGCCAGACCTAAGTGTACTTCTAGGATCTGACCGATGTTCATACGCGATGGTACACCCAGTGGGTTTAGTACGATGTCAACCGGCTGACCTTTCTCATCGTAAGGCATGTCTTCAACAGGGTTGATCTTAGAGATTACACCCTTGTTACCGTGACGACCCGCCATCTTATCACCAGGCTGGATGCGACGTTTAACCGCTAGGTAAACCTTAACGATCTTCAGTACGCCAGGTGCTAGATCATCACCTTGTGTGATCTTACGACGCTTAGTTTCAAACTTCTTATCAAAGTCAGCTTTTAGCTCGTCCCACTGCTCAGCAAGTTGCTCAAGCTGTGACTGTTGCGCATCATCTTCAAGCGTTAGCTCTAGCCACTTCTTACGATCGATAGAGTCTAGTTTCGCTTCAGTGTAACCACCGTCGATAAGTACAGCTTTAACACGGTTTAGAAGGCCACCCTCAAGAATCTGGAATTCTTCAGTTAGGTCTTTCTTCGCTTCTTTAAGCTGCATCTGTTCAATTTCAAGTGCACGTTTGTCTTTTTCAACACCGTCACGAGTAAATACTTGAACATCGATGATCGTACCTGATACAGAGTTTGGTACGCGTAGAGACGTGTCTTTAACGTCTGACGCTTTCTCACCGAAGATAGCACGTAGTAGCTTCTCTTCAGGCGTTAGCTGAGTTTCACCTTTAGGCGTTACTTTACCTACAAGGATGTCACCGCCTTTCACTTCCGCACCGATGTAAACGATACCTGACTCGTCTAGTTTAGACAGAGCAGACTCACCTACGTTTGGAATGTCAGCTGTGATTTCTTCAGCACCAAGCTTAGTATCACGCGCCACACAAGATAGCTCTTGAATGTGGATCGTAGTGAAACGGTCTTCTTGAACTACGCGCTCAGATACTAAGATCGAGTCTTCGAAGTTGTAACCGTTCCAAGGCATGAATGCGATACGCATGTTCTGACCAAGCGCTAGCTCACCAAGGTCTGTTGAAGGACCATCAGCAAGAACATCGCCACGTGCTACAGGTTCACCCGGCATCACACATGGACGCTGGTTGATACACGTGTTTTGGTTCGAACGAGTGTATTTAGTTAGGTTGTAGATATCGATACCAGCTTCACCTGGGATCAGCTCGTCTTCGTTAACTTTAACAACGATACGAGAAGCATCTACAGACTGGATTACACCACCACGTTTCGATACTGCTGTAACACCAGAGTCAACTGCGATGTTACGCTCAATACCAGTACCAACTAGAGGCTTATCAGCCTTAAGTGTTGGAACTGCCTGACGTTGCATGTTGGCACCCATCAATGCACGGTTCGCATCATCGTGTTCTAGGAACGGGATAAGCGATGCAGCGATAGATACAACCTGGTTAGTCGCAACGTCCATGTAGTCAACATGTTCGCGTGGGTGTAGGCCAGATTCACCTTTCTGACGAGCTGTGATTAGCTCTTCAGCAAATGTGCCTTCTTCAGTAAGAACAGTGTTCGCCTGAGCGATAACGTACTGACCTTCCTGAATAGCAGATAGGTAATCTACTTCGTCTGTTACAATGCCATCTACTACGCGACGGTATGGAGTCTCTAGGAAACCGTACTCGTTACAACGCGCAAACGCAGATAGAGAGTTGATCAGACCGATGTTTGGACCTTCCGGCGTTTCGATAGGACATAGACGACCGTAGTGAGTTACGTGTACGTCACGTACTTCGAAGCCAGCACGTTCACGAGTTAGACCGCCAGGACCCAATGCAGAAATACGACGCTTGTGCGTTACTTCTGATAACGGGTTGTTTTGGTCCATGAACTGTGACAGCTGTGAAGAGCCAAAGAATTCTTTAACCGCAGCAGAGATCGGCTTAGCATTGATTAGATCTTGAGGCATGATTGCATCAAGGTCACCAAGGCTTAGACGCTCTTTAACCGCACGTTCAACACGTACTAGACCAACGCGGAATTGGTTCTCTGCCATTTCGCCAACAGAACGGATACGACGGTTACCTAGGTGGTCGATATCGTCCACTTCACCGATGCCGTTACGGATAGCGATAAGCTTCTTCATCACTTCGATGATATCAGTTTCATCAAGTGTGCCTTGCTCTTGAGCATCTTCACGTTCGATAGAGCTGTTAAACTTCATACGACCAACAGTCGATAGATCGTAACGCTCTTCTGAGAAGAATAGGCTTTCGAATAGTGATTCAGCAGCTTCTTTCGTTGGCGGCTCGCCCGGGCGCATCATGCGGTAGATTTCTACCAGTGCAGAAATACGATCAACAGTGCTGTCGATACGTACCGTTTCTGACATGAACGGACCGTGGTCTAGATCGTTAGTAAATAACGTTTGTAGAGCTTTGTGGCCTGCCTGAGAAAGGTTAGCTAGTGCTTCAAGGCTGATTTCTTGGTTTGCACCAACAATGATCTCGCCAGTCGCTTCGTTGATGTAATCTTGCGATGCAACTTTGCCTACGATGTACTCAACTGGTACTTCGATATGCTCAACGCCATCTTTTTCAAGCTGACGGATGTGGCGTGCAGTTACACGACGACCTGTTTCAACGTAAGTCTTGCCATTTGCTTCGATATCGAATGACGCAGTTTCACCACGTAGACGATCAGGAACAAGCTCCATAAGTAGAGTTTGATCTTTAACTTCGAAGTTCACCTTCTCAAAGAAGATGTCCAGGATCTCTTCTGTCGTCTTACCTAGTGCGCGAAGAATGATAGATGCTGGTAGCTTACGACGGCGGTCGATACGTACGTATAGGTTATCCTTAGGATCAAACTCGAAATCAAGCCATGAACCACGGTAAGGAATAACACGTGCGTTATAAAGAACTTTACCTGATGAGTGGGTCTTACCCTTATCGCTGTCGAAGAATACGCCAGGGCTTCTGTGCAGCTGGGATACGATAACCCTCTCGGTACCATTAATTACAAAAGTACCATTGTCTGTCATAAGCGGAATTTCGCCCATGTAGACTTCTTGTTCTTTGATATCTTTTACGGTGCCTGCCGGCGCGTCTTTATCAAAAATAACTAGGCGCAGTTTAACGCGTAGTGGCTTTGAGTACGTTACGCCGCGAATTTGACATTCTTTAACATCAAATACTGGCTCACCAAGACGGTAGCTAACGTATTGCAGCTCAGAGTTGCCGTTGTAGCTCTGAATCGGGAATACAGAACGGAAAGCAGCTTCAAGACCGTATTGACCCTCAGGATCCTGTTCGATGAATTTTTCGAACGAATCGAGCTGGATCGATAGCAGGTATGGAATGTCCAAAACTTGTGGACGAGTACCAAAGTCCTTACGGATGCGCTTTTTCTCGGTATAAGAGTAAACCATGGGGTTCCTCAGCTCGCTGATAAGTGACCCAAACTGTCTCCAATCGTTATGAGACAGTGACTGAAAATCTGTTTGATAGTAGTGACATATCATTAAGAGATAATGACATGTTTTTTGCTAGGAACCTGGGTGCTCAAACAGCGGAAAAATCACCCAACCCCTACAGCGCAAAAAGGCCGGTGGTTATAAAACCACCAGCCATTAGCCGTTAGGCTAAGAAGCTTAAGTAATAATTACTTAACAACAACAGTTGCGCCAGCTTCTTCTAGCTGAGCTTTAAGAGCTTCAGCTTCATCTTTCTCGATGCCTTCTTTTAGTGGAGCAGGAGCTGAGTCTACTAGACCCTTAGCTTCTTTAAGGCCTAGGCCAGTTGCGCCACGTACTGCTTTGATTACAGCAACTTTGTTACCGCCAGCAGATTCTAGGATTACGTCGAATTCAGTTTGCTCAGCAGCAGCTTCGCCTGCAGCAGCGCCGCCAGCTACAACAGCAGCAGCTGCAGTAACACCGAATTTCTCTTCCATTGCTTCGATTAGTTCAACAACTTGCATTACAGACATTTCTGCAACTGCGTCTAGGATTTGCTCGTTAGTGATAGACATAACAATTCTCTTTTAAATCAACAATAAGTTTAAATAGCAACCAGTGAAAAGCAAGGCTTAAGCCGCAGCTTCTTCTTTTTGGTCGCGTAGTGCAGCGATAGTACGTACCAGCTTGCCTGCAGAAGCTTCTTTCATGCACATCATTAGGCGTGCGATAGCTTCGTCGTAAGTTGGTAGTGTCGCTAGTACTTCAGCGTCAGTTAGCGCGCCTTCAAATGCAGCAGCTTTGATCTCGAAGTCTTTGTTCTCTTTAGCGAAGTCTTTGAAAAGACGCGCTGCAGCACCTGGGTGCTCGTTAGAGAATGCGATTAGAGTAGGACCAGTGAAAGTGTCAGTTAGACACTCGTAGTCAGTACCTTCAACCGCACGACGCATAAGCGTGTTACGAACAACACGTACGTAAACACCAGCTTCACGAGCCTGTTTACGTAGTGAAGTCATAGCACCAACTTCAACGCCACGAGAATCAGCTACAACTGCAGAAAGTGCACCACTGGCAGCTTCGTTGACTTCAGCAACAATTGCTTTTTTGTCTTGAAGGTTTAAAGCCATCTTGGATTTACTCCTGGTTGTCGTTACACCACTCACTATCATCACGACAGTGAGAGTTATTCAGGTGCTTCCCAGAAGAAAGTAACTATTTGCATAGAGCTTTCTGTCAGTTCGGGCACCATCTACGTAGGAAAATTAAGTTTACAAAAGCAAACACCTACGGTCTTGGACGGAGACTGGGTCATAATTCAGACTAAATTCTTGCGAATTTAATGAACCAAAGTTCAGCCCCAACCACAAATATTAGGCGCAAAATTATACATAAACTTTGCGCCTAAGTAAATAAGTGTGTCGTAAAATTAATTACGCAACTGTGTTCAGGCTACCCTGATCAACAGTAACACCAGCACCCATTGTAGTAGAGATGCTTACCTTCTGAAGGAATGTACCCTTAGCAGAAGACGGCTTAGCTTTCTTCAGAGCAACTAGAAGTGCTTCTAGGTTCTCTTTGATCTGCTCAGCAGAGAAGTTTGCTTTACCGATAGTAGTGTGGATGATGCCGTTCTTGTCGTTACGGTAACGAACCTGACCAGCTTTAGCGTTCTTAACCGCTTCAGCAACGTTAGGAGTTACAGTACCAACTTTAGGGTTTGGCATTAGACCGCGAGGACCTAGGATAGTACCTAGTTGACCTACAACGCGCATTGCATCTGGAGAAGCAACAACTACGTCAAAGTTCATTTCGCCTTTCTTCACTTGCTCAGCAAGATCTTCCATACCAACGATGTCTGCGCCAGCTTCTTTAGCTGCTTCAGCGTTTGCACCTTGAGTGAACACTGCAACGCGGATATCGCGGCCAGTACCGTGAGGTAGTACAGTTGCACCACGTACGTTCTGGTCAGATTTACGAGCATCGATGCCAAGGTTAACAGCAACGTCTACAGACTCAACAAATTTAGCAGTCGCTAGTTCTTGAAGAAGAGCAACAGCTTCGTTGATTTCGTATTCTTTAGTTACGTTAACTTTTTCGCGGATTACGCGCATGCGCTTAGTTAGTTTAGCCATCTTATTAACCCTCTACCACTAGGCCCATTGAACGAGCAGTACCAGCGATTGAACGCTTCATTGCTTCGATGTCAGCACCAGTCATATCAGCAGCTTTAGTTTCTGCGATTTCTTGGATTTGAGCGTCAGTTACAGTACCCACTTTTTCAGTGTTTGGACGACCAGAACCAGACTTAACGCCAGCAGCTTTCTTAAGAAGAACAGCAGCAGGTGGAGTCTTAGTGATGAACGTGAAAGAACGGTCGTTGTATACTGTGATAACAACTGGTGTTGGTAGACCTTTCTCTAGAGATTCTGTTTTTGCGTTGAACGCTTTACAGAATTCCATGATGTTAACACCGTGTTGACCTAGTGCAGGACCAACTGGTGGACTTGGGTTTGCCATACCAGCAGCAACTTGTAGCTTGATGTAAGCTTCAACTTTCTTAGCCATGATTATTCCTAATTTTGGGTACAAACGCTAATCGGCTGATCAGCTCCCCGTTGATATAAATACTTTTTACTTCAGCTGTCACTTTCGCTTCAGCCAAAATAATAAGGCGCGAAATTATAGTCATAATTCGCGCCCTAAACAACCCTGTTAAGGTGTTTTTTTAATCAAGTTTTTCAACCTGACCAAATTCAAGCTCAACTGGTGTCGCACGACCAAAGATCGATACAGACACTTTTACGCGGCTCTTATCGTAATCCACTTCTTCAACAGTACCGTTGAAGTCTGCGAATGGACCGTCAGTAACACGTACCACTTCACCCGCTTCGTACATAGTACGTGGACGAGGAGCTTCACTTGCTTTCTCTAGACGGTTAAGAATCGCATCAGCTTCTTTATCAGTGATAGGAGCTGGACGATCAGAGGTACCACCAATGAAGCCCATGACACGCGGCACACTGCGTACTAAGTGCCATGATTCATCGTTCATGATCATCTGAACAAGGACGTAACCAGGGAAGAACTTGCGTTCAGATTTACGACGCTGACCAGCGCGCATTTCTACTACTTCTTCAGTAGGAACTAGTACTTCACCAAACAGCTCTTCCATGCTGTGCATTTTGATATGCTCGCGAAGAGATTGGGCTACACGGCCTTCAAATCCAGAGAAGGCTTGAACCACATACCAGCGTTTTTTTGGAGCTTCACTCATGAATTAAAACCCTCTATACCCCAGTTGCTAGAGCTACAAGACGAACCATAATGCCGTCAATACCCCATAGCACTAGAGCCATTACAATACTTACAGCTAAAACGATCAGTGTTGTTTGCATAGTTTCTTGGCGTGTAGGCCAAACAACTTTACGTACTTCCATACGAGATTCTTTTGCAAACTCGATCGCAGCTTTACCTTTCGTTGTTGTAGCAGCAACACCAAGTGCCGCAGCGATTAGTACAACAACACCTGCAGCGCGAATAACTACAGACATCTCTCCGTACAGGTAATTACCCACAACAGCAGCAGCTAACAGAGCAAAAGTGACAATCCACTTAAAGATATCTGCGCCATTCGAGCTCTCAGGAGTTTCAGCATTATTTGCTTTCATAAAACCAACCTGTCTAAGTCTTAATATAGACGACAACAACCCCGCTGTTGCAGGGCAAATCCATGAAACGACAATCTTAATGAATTGACGTACTCTTTTTATTGATCAAGACGCAACACCTCGACCAAAAAATTCCTGCTAAACACCTATTTGGATAAGAAACCAACAGGCATTTTATTTAGTGCAGAAAAAGGGCATCAAATGATGCCCTTTTTGCTACTGGTTCGTCAAATCTAATTAGTAGATTTTCCGAAGTCTTTAGCTAATTCCTAAGAATTAGTCGAAGATCTTAGCAACAACACCAGCACCTACTGTACGGCCACCTTCACGGATAGCGAAACGTAGGCCTTCATCCATTGCGATTGGAGCGATTAGCTCTACTTGCATTTGGATGTTGTCACCAGGCATTACCATTTCTACGCCTTCTGGTAGAGAGATATCACCAGTTACGTCAGTTGTACGGAAGTAGAACTGTGGACGGTAGCCTTTGAAGAACGGAGTATGACGGCCGCCTTCGTCTTTAGAAAGTACGTATACTTCTGACTCGAACTTAGTGTGTGGGTTGATTGAACCAGGTGCTGCAAGTACTTGGCCACGTTCAACGTCATCACGCTTAGTACCACGTAGTAGTGCACCAACGTTCTCACCTGCACGACCTTCGTCAAGCAGCTTACGGAACATTTCAACACCAGTACATGTAGTTGTTGTCGTTTCTTTAATACCAACGATTTCTACTTCGTCACCTACAGTTAGGATACCGCGCTCGATACGGCCAGTTACTACTGTACCACGACCTTGGATTGAGAATACGTCTTCGATTGGTAGTAGGAATGGTTGGTCTACTGCACGCTCTGGCTCTGGGATGTAAGAGTCTAGTGCTTCAGCAAGCTCAACGATTTTCGCTTCCCACTGCTCTTCGCCGTTTAGTGCGCCTAGTGCAGAACCTTGGATAACTGGTAGGTCATCACCTGGGAAATCGTACTCAGATAGAAGTTCACGAACTTCCATTTCTACTAGCTCTAGAAGCTCTTCATCATCAACCATGTCACATTTGTTCATGAATACGATGATGTAAGGAATACCAACCTGACGGCCTAGTAGGATGTGCTCACGAGTTTGTGGCATTGGACCATCTGTTGCAGCAACAACTAGGATACCACCGTCCATCTGTGCAGCACCTGTGATCATGTTCTTAACATAATCCGCGTGTCCTGGACAGTCTACGTGTGCGTAGTGACGTGATGGAGTGTCGTACTCTACGTGAGAAGTAGCGATTGTGATACCGCGCTCACGCTCTTCTGGAGCGTTATCGATAGATGCGAAGTCTTTCGCAACACCGCCGTACACTTTTGCAAGTGTAGTACAGATAGCAGCAGTTAGAGTTGTTTTACCGTGGTCAACGTGGCCGATAGTACCAACGTTTACGTGCGGTTTCGTACGTTCAAATTTTTCTTTAGACATGAGTTGTCCCTCTAGGTACGGATTTAGGTGGCTTTAATGACCACGCAACCAAAAAAGTATTGGTGATATAGTTACCCTCAATCACTAAACGTAGTTTAGTCGAAAGAAAGTATCAAAAGGAAAAGTGTGCTTGAGAGCTGGTGCTGATACCCAGAGTCGAACTGGGGACCTCATCCTTACCAAGGATGCGCTCTACCGCCTGAGCTATATCAGCATCACTATTGAGTGGAGCGGGCAGCGGGAATCGAACCCGCATCATCAGCTTGGAAGGCTGAGGTAATAGCCATTATACGATGCCCGCAACACGTAACTCTGTGAGCTATTTCCTTAAGAATATGGTGGAGGGGGACGGATTCGAACCATCGAAGGCAGTGCCAGCAGATTTACAGTCTGATCCCTTTGGCCACTCGGGAACCCCTCCAAATTTTTACTCCAAATCTCTCGTTCTCTAAAATAGAGATAAGCGGAGAAATGGTGCCGACTACCGGAATCGAACTGGTGACCTACTGATTACAAGTCAGTTGCTCTACCTACTGAGCTAAGTCGGCATAAGTGGTGCGCATTCTATTGAATGATTTTCTACCTTGCAATAGCAAATTTAAAAAAAATTCTCTTTTTACAAACTTTCTGCTTGTTTGCTGAAAATTCAGGCAATTCTTTTTATAAAAGCAGCGAATGTCGTATCCGTCATTTGCAATATTTGTTGGTTGTTGTATTTTCGCAGCTCTATCGTAAAACCAAGTTAGGATGACTATGACCCCGTATCTCTCTTTTAATCGTCAACAATGGGCTGAATTACGCAATTCAGTGCCAATGACATTATCCGAGACCGATCTGGTCGAGCTGCAAGGCGTCAATGAAAGCCTAACCATGGAAGAGGTAGAAGAGATATACCTACCACTGGCTCGCTTGTTGAACCTGTATATTGCAGCAAGGCAAAATCGAAACAGTGTTCTAAACAATTTCTTGGGTAACCAAGAAAGTGCGCCTCCTTTCATCATCGGTATCGCTGGCAGTGTCGCGGTTGGTAAAAGCACTACCGCTCGCTTGTTAAAAGCGCTCCTGTCTCGTTGGGATAACCACCCTAAAGTTGAGTTGGTCACCACCGACGGCTTTTTATATCCGAAGAAAGTGCTCGACGAGCGCGGCATTATGCACCGTAAAGGATTCCCGGAATCTTATGATATTAAGCAATTGGTGCAATTCGTCTCTGATGTCAAAGCCGCTAAGCCAAATTTAGAAGTGCCAGTCTATTCACACATCACTTACGACATCACTGATGAAGTGAAAGTGGTTGATCGACCGGATGTGTTGATAATTGAAGGCTTGAATGTCTTGCAAAGCGGTATGGACTACCCACACGATCCTCACCGCGTCTTTGTGTCTGACTTTCTCGACTTCTCTCTTTATGTCGATGCAGAGAGCAATGTCATCGAGCAATGGTATGTAGAACGATTCCTTAACTTCCGTAAAGGCGCGTTCACTAAACCTGGCTCTTATTTTAGCCACTACACCCGCTTATCCATACCCAAAGCGATCGAAAAAGCGCACAGCATTTGGCAATCAATCAATGGCGTGAACTTGGATGCCAACATCTTGCCGACTAAGGGGCGTGCCCATCTGATTCTCAAAAAGAGCCAGAGTCATAAGGTTGAACAAGTATTTTTACGCAAGTAGGAACAAGAACGAAATGACAAAGGGTTGGCACTGGTGCCAACCCTTTTTGTTTTAGAGACTAAGCTGTCATTCCTAACAGCGAGACTCGAGTGAATTGGGGCTCTCTCAAAGCAAGCAGGAAACTCAAAGAGATTCCCTACTCGCTCCTTCGTCACTCTATGGAATGACGGTTAGTTTCTCGCAAGACAACCCCCTTTCCCCTTTCTACTTCGGTTCCGGTCCGTACTGGTTATCACCGCTAGTGCCTTTGAGGAAACCACATTCGATTAGAATCCAAGCGCCACAGATTAGTGCAGCAAAAGAGCTGAACGCTTGAAGCATAGTCGTATCCGTCGCGAGGCTTGGATCACCAATCGGCACAGTCATGCGGCCGATCACTAACGGGATATTGAGTAATAACCACCAGCTCGACTTACCTCGGTCATGCCAACGTTTGGCGGTAATCGCTAAGTCAGGGATCAAGACCACTATCAGGAACACCGGAAGAATCAAGTGTGCCATCGATGGGAAGACGACATTCATCCCCATCGCAAAACCCACAATCAATAAGTAGTAAACCGCATTCCAAATCCAATAGACTTTACGTCCGATTCGACCTTGAAACGAAAATAGCAATTCTTTAATCGACATCCTTCATTACCTAAATTTTATTACCAAATAAAAAAGCAGCCGGTGCATTCAAGTTAATTGATCACCTTCTGAAAACATTCTGTATCCATGTCACGTATGTTGACTGTCAAACTACGCACATGGCTAGCTTGTTGTTGTAGCACATCCATCAATTGACGTGACAGATCGCGCTTTTGTTCATCACTACGCCCTGCCAAGAGCTCAAAACTGATATGAATAAAATCGACACTATCACCCTCATCACCAATCAACCAGTTATGACAGCGTAATGCGCGAGATTTTACGGATCCCACGTCAAACAAGCCACATTGAAGTGTCACTTGATGTAAGTCCTCTAACAGCCCTTGTACATTGACGCGCTCATCAACAGAGTTGGAGTATTCCATTACTAGGTTCGGCATAGTCATCCTCAGATGTAAGTGAATTTCATAAAAAGGAAAAATTAACACCCACTATTAACAACTTCTATCCTGAATTCCGAGACGCTTCCCGCCAATTTGTTCAATGGATCACTGATATACCACATAATAAAGAGATATCTGTGGGCTGACTGCTCCAACCAATCCATGATATCCCGATAAGACATGACGGTAATCATGATCTGGTCAATTTTATCTGTTATATTCTTACGAAGATTTTTTACATTAACTGATTAAATACGGAGATATTCCTATGCGTCGTCCTGTAGTGATGGGTAACTGGAAACTTAACGGTAGCAAAGCAATGGTAACTGAGCTGCTAACTGGTCTTAATGCAGAACTTGAAGGCGTTGAAGGTGTTGACGTAGCAGTAGCTCCACCTGCACTTTACATCGACCTTGCTGAGCGTCTAATCGCTGAAGGCGGTAACAAGATCATCCTAGGTGCACAGAACACTGACCTAAACAACAGCGGTGCATTCACTGGCGACATGTCTCCAGAGATGCTGAAAGACTTCGGTGCTACTCACATCATCATCGGCCACTCTGAGCGTCGTGAGTACCACAACGAATCAGACGAGTTCGTTGCTAAGAAATTCAAATTCCTACAAGAGAACGGTCTTAAGCCTGTTTTCTGTATCGGCGAATCTGAAGCTCAAAACGAAGCTGGCGAAACTGAAGCAGTATGTGCACGTCAAATCAACGCAGTTATCGACGCGTACGGTGTTGAAGCTCTTAACGGCGCAATCATCGCTTACGAACCAATCTGGGCTATCGGTACTGGTAAAGCAGCTACAGCTGAAGATGCACAACGCATCCACGCTTCTATCCGTGCAATGATCGCTGAAAAAGATGCAGCAGTTGCTGAACAAGTAATCATCCAATACGGTGGTTCTGTTAAGCCAGAAAACGCTGAATCTTACTTCGCACAACCAGACATCGACGGTGCTCTAGTTGGCGGTGCAGCTCTTAACGCTCAAGGCTTTGCAGCTATCGCTAAAGCAGCAGCTAAAGCAAAAGCTTAATTTTTCAGTCGATTGAAAAATAGATACTAAAGGTCAGCTTCGGCTGGCCTTTTTTGTGTCTCACACGTCAATCAAGTATCCTAGCTGTTCTGTCACTAACTTAGTTGTTCCCGATGCAGGATAAGCATGGCCTCTTAACCGGCTCCATCCCTACCGTATTACGTCAAATGACCGTCCCGATGACCTTCGGTATGGTGGCCATTCTGATGTTTAACCTAGTGGATACCTTCTTTATTTCCTTGCTCGGTACCGAAGCATTGGCAGCGATCAGCTATACCTTCCCCGTCACCTTCGCCGTGAACTGTATTACCATGGGCATTGGCATGGGGCTCTCGACCAACATCGGTCGGCTGCTTGGCCAAGGTCACGCCCAAGATGCTGCTCGCTTTTCCACTCATGGGCTTGTGTTAGCGGTATTGCTTGTCGCGCTTGCGTCCATGCTCGGCTTAGCCACAATTGAACCGTTGTTTCTATTACTCGGCGCCGATCGCGCGCTATTGCCACTCATTCACCAATACATGGATATTTGGTATCTCACCATTCCTCTGTTGGTCATCCCAATGGCAGGCAATGCCGCTATTCGAGCCACAGGCGATACCAAAACGCCCGCCAAAATAATGATGCTTGCCGGTATGATTAACGGCGTTCTCGACCCACTCCTGATCTTCGGTTATGGCCCTTTCCCAGAATTGGGTATTCAAGGGGCTGCAATAGCGAGTGCGTTTAGTTGGCTGGGTGCGTTATGTGGTTCACTTTATGTATTGGCTAAGCGCGAAAAGTTAATTGCGCTACCCTGCTTAGCAACCATCATTTCTGATTGGCGACAAATTTTAAAGATTGGCACACCCGCGGCGTTATCGAATGCGTTGACGCCTCTCTCAGGCGCACTGCTCATGGTGATGCTGTCTGCTCACGGCACTGCCGCAGTCGCCGCTTATGGTGCCGCGCAGCGAGTTGAATCGATTTTGATATTAGTGTTGATGTCCCTCACCTCAGCGCTAACGCCTTTTATTGCCCAGAATATGGGCGCAAATAACCCCGGCCGAAGCTTTTCTGGGCTGTTTATTAGCATGAGATTTTCAATGGTGTTTCAGCTAGGCGTTTTTGTCATGATGGTGCCGCTGAGTATTCCTTTGGCTGCATTATTCTCCCAAGAGCAAGCGGTGCAAGATCTGCTGTGGCATTACCTACTGGTGGTGCCATTCAGTTATGGTTTTCAAGGGGTAATGATGATGTTGGTCTCTGGCTTAAACGCGCTGCATGAACCACTGAAGGCATTCCAATGGAGCTTTATGCGACTGTTCGTGTTCACTCTGCCTTGTGCTTGGTTAGGCAGCCAGCTGTATGATATTGAAGGGCTGTTTATTGGCATTGCTTGCGGCAATATTTTAGGTGGGCTAATGGGCTACCTTTACGCATTAAGGTTGCGTCAAAAGTACTTAAGTAATCTCGCCTCTAGTACAAACTAAAAAGAGGCTCCTCTGAGCCCACTATGAACTCACCGGAAACCTCTTCATTGACTGACGCCTCGTTATCTACGCGGCGGCGTCTTCATCTTCAATTTCAAGCTCAATATCCAACGGTTCTTGAGACAAGATAACACCGGTATTGTCGGCATAAAGGTAATCTTCTGGCAGGAAGGTAACACCGCCAAAGTTGACAGGCACATCGACTTCACCAACACCTTGGGAGGTTGCCCCAACGGGGATCGATGCTAGCGCCTGAATGCCGATACTCATATCTTCTAGCTCATCGACTTCGCGCACACAGCCATAAACAACAATGCCTTCCCACTCATTCTCTTCGGCAAGTGACGCCAATTCAGCATCAATCAATGCACGGCGAAGTGAACCACCACCATCAATCAGCAAAACTCGGCCAAGACCATCTTGCTCTAATATCTCCCGAACTAAGCCATTGTCTTCGAAACACTTAACGGTGGTGATTTGACCAGCAAATGATGCACTGCCACCAAAATTGCTGAACATTGGCTCAACAACATCCACTTGCTCTAAGTAAATGTCACACAAAGCAGAAGTATTGTATTCCATAGTATTCCTTCCCATACCGTTGGTTTCTTAATCGAGTATAAAGGGTCAGTAAGTCAATGCAATGACATGCATCACTTAACTCACTAGTGTTTGAGCAATAACCACACCCGCAAAAAGCAGGTTTGTCACCATTGAACATTTCACAATCACTGGCATCATTGGCGCAATCTGCGCCGGATTGTCCGCCAGCCATACTGCCTTGCCGTGCTTATAAGTGACCAGCAGGCTAAGCAAGAACGGCAAACTAATCCATAATGGCGTTGGTTGATGAATCAAATAAGCCGCAAACGCCAAAACCGCGCCCGACAACAAAGCAAAGTGATACTGTTTAGCCCGTCTTTGTCCTAAGCGCACCGCAACGGTTTTTTTACCACACACTTCATCGTTTTCGATATCACGCATATTGTTGATATTAAGCACCGCCACCGCAAGTAAACCACAACCTATAGCCGGAAGAATCAATTGTGGCGCGACAATACCGGTATGGAGGAAATAGGTTCCCGCGACACCGAGTAAACCAAAGAAGATAAACACGGAAATATCGCCCAATCCAACATAACCGTATGGTTTATTGCCCACGGTATAAGCAATCGCAGCAATGATCGCCAGCACCCCCAACCCAATAAAGGCCAAAATACTTTGCAGGCTTTCAAGTGCATAAGTCACCAACACCAAGCCAGAAATTATGGTCAAAATAATGTTGATCACCATGGCATGTTTCATATCTTGTTGCGTCACCGCACCAGATTGAATCGCACGTACTGGCCCCAAACGGTTTTCGTTATCGGTACCTTTGACGGCATCACCATAATCATTAGCAAGATTCGACAATATCTGCAAAAAGGTCGCCGTTAAGAACGCCAATAGCGCAACAACGGGAGAAAATTGATGAGTTGAGTACGCCAATACACTACCCGTTAGGATAGAGACCAATGCCAGTGGCAAAGTTTTAGGGCGAGCGGCATCGAGCCAGATTCTAAGAGACTGTTTCATGAATATTAGTGTAGTGACCTATGGCTAAACTAAAATTGTGGCACATCAAGACATGTAGTGAAAAACAAAAAAGGCCACCGAAGTGACCTTTTTCGAAAACTTGACATAAGTCGAGCTTATTTTACGCGACCTACGTATTCACCAGTGCGAGTATCAACTTTGATCACTTCGCCAATTGAGATGAATAGAGGAACACGAACAACTGCACCAGTTGAAAGTGTTGCTGGTTTACCACCAGTACCCTGAGTATCACCTTTTAGGCCAGGATCCGTATCTGTTACTTCTAGCTCAACGAAGTTTGGTGGAGTTACAACGATTGGGTTGCCGTTCCAAAGAGTTAGCATACAAGTGTTGTTTTCAACCAACCACTTAGCATTTTCGCCGACTGCTTTCACGTCTGCTGCGATCTGCTCGAACGTTTCATTGTTCATAAAGTGGTAGAATTCGCCGTCGTTATATAGATAATCTAGGTCAGTATCCATTACGTCTGCAACTTCACAAGTTTCACCAGACTTAAAGGTTTTCTCTAGCACTTTACCAGAAAGAAGTTTACGAATTTTTACGCGGTTGAATGCTTGGCCTTTACCCGGCTTAACGTATTCGTTTTCCAAGATAACGCAAGGCTCGTTATCAAGCATTAGTTTTAGACCGCCTTTAAATTCATTGGTGCTAACAGTAGCCATTTTTTCCTCTTACATTCTTAGAGCTAAATTCAATGCCGCACATCATAACCCGAAAACTTGTTTCTGTTGAGCAAAACTGGCTCAAACAGCTAGCGAATGGGATCTCTGATCCCGCAAAATTGCTTGAGGAGCTTGAAATTGATCCTACTCCTTGGCAAAGCGGGTTTGACGCTCGTAAGCTTTTTGCGCAGCGTGTGCCGCAAAGTTTTGTCGATAGAATGGAAAAAGGCAATCCCTTTGATCCGCTTTTACGCCAAGTCCTACCGCTTAGTGAAGAGTTTGAAATTCACGAAGGTTACTCTAATGATCCTCTAGAAGAGCAAAACAACTCAATTCCAGGATTACTACACAAATACCATAATCGCGCGTTGATGATCGTAAAAGGCGGCTGTGCGATCAACTGTCGCTATTGCTTTCGACGTCACTTCCCTTATGACGAGAATAAGAGCTCAAAATCGGTCTGGCAGCAAAGCTTAGACTATATTCAGCAGCACCCTGAGATTGACGAAGTCATCCTTTCCGGCGGCGACCCGCTGATGGCTAAAGATGAAGAACTGAACTGGCTGGTCAATCACATCGCCGATATTCCACACATCAAGCGACTGCGAATTCACTCACGACTGCCCGTTGTGATTCCGGCTCGTATTACTCCGGCATTGGCTAATCTGCTGGAAAACACGCGACTACAAACGATTTTGGTCACTCATATCAATCACGCACAAGAGATTCATCAAGAATTGCGAGATAGCTTAACGACGCTAAAGCGCGCGGGTGTTACTCTTCTAAATCAGGGAGTTATGCTTAAAGGGGTCAATGATAGTATCGATGACCAAGTGACTTTGAGCCAAGCACTGTTTGACGCAGGGGTCCTACCTTATTACATGCATGTGCTTGATAAAGTGCAAGGTGCGGCGCACTTCTTTATTTCGGATCAACAAGCCAAAATCATCATGGCGGGTGTGATGGAAAAAGTCTCCGGCTACCTCGTGCCAAAACTAACCCGTGAAATTGGCGGAAGAGCCAGTAAGACACCACTCGATCTGCATTTAGAGTAATTATGAAATCCAAAGGCTTTACCCTTATTGAACTTGTCATCATCATTGTCATACTGGCGATTCTCGCCGTTACCGCGATGCCAAGGCTGATTGACCTACAGAGTGATGCTCGCATCTCGGCACTAAATGGACTGCAAGGGGCGATGCAAGGAGCAAATGATCAATTGATTGGCATTTCTTCTGTACAAGGGTTAGATACCGCCGCCAGTGCATCGGTCACCATTGAAGGTGATAACGTCGATATTGCTTTTGGTTATGCCAGTGCAGACAACGCTGGTGCGTGGGCACAAATCATTGACGCCAATATTGATGATGCAACATGGGGTGATGACGGCGCTGACTGGTATTTCAGTAATACCAATCCAACTGATGGCATTATCCTATATATGCCGGCAAGCCGTCGCCAAGCGGGATTAAACTGCTTTCTTCAATATGATGAAGCGACATCCACAGCGCCGCCAAGTTACACCTTAACCACCAACGGCTGCTGATCGCGTACTTTTATCATCAAGACAAAAATCTTTTGTTCGATAGGCGGGTCTATTATCTGCATACTCCGACGTTTTGGAGGTCACTATGCAACCAGATATTCAACCAACTATCGAACAACTTCTCGACCTTGGTCCTTTTAGCTGGGCGGCACTTGTTTGCTGCGCCATCAATGGCATTTTAGTCGGTGTCGAGCGTCAGACTCGTGGTAAACCTGTTGGTATCAGAACCTCAATCTTGATCATTTCTGGCACCTATTTCTTTATGTCGATGGCAGTCTCTCTGTCGCCAAACACCCTAGATCAAGCGCGTGTGCTCGGCCAGATCATTACCGGTGTTGGATTCTTAGGCGCCGGTGTAATGATGACCTTAGATGGTAAGATCCATGGCGTCACATCTGCAGCAGTTATCTGGGTATTAGCTGCGCTAGGTATGATGATCGGACTCGGCTACTTACAACAATCTGTTGTCATCACACTGCTGGTATTAAGTGTCCTGCTTGGGGTAGATAGAGCCGAAAATAGAATCAAAGCATTGCGCCGTGGTGTGCACCAAAAATTCCATAGCCGCAAAGTATCTCGTCCAAAACCATGATCATTGCGGCGAAATCGAAACAAATCTATCGATACAGCGCCGCATTTTGATGAAAGACAAGGAAGCGTTCGAAAACAAAAGCTTGTCATAATATAAGCACTAAGCCTCACATTAACACCTACCACTTTTGGGTAATGTACAGATAGTTTCATTACCATTGTAGGGTTTAGTTATGTTTTACGTGCATATGCTCCTGCTTCTGACGGTGATATTTATCGGTATCCGCCACGGAGGCATTGCTTTTGGTCTACTCGGGGGCCTAGGCGTTTCGGTCCTCGCTTTTGTTTTTGGTATCGCTCCGGGCTCGCCACCAATTAGCGTGATGTTGATTATCCTTGCGGTGGTCGCCGCATCGGCAACCTTAGAAGCCACTGGCGGTCTCAAGCTGCTAGTTAAATTTGCCGAACGTTTATTACGTAAGCACCCAAGTCAAATCGTCTTCCTCGGCCCACTTTGTACCTACTCATTAACGGTACTTGTCGGCACGGGTCACTCCGTTTACCCACTACTGCCTGTTATTTACGATGTCGCTTATAAGAAAGGCATTCGCCCTGAGCGCCCAATGGCAATGGCAACCGTAGCCTCACAAATGGGCATTACCGCCAGTCCAATCGCGGCAGCAGCAGCGGTCGTCATGGCAACCGCAGCAGATAACAGCCTAGATATCAGCTTAGTTAACGTATTACTTGTGACCATTCCAGCCACTCTGATTGGCGTGCTCGTCGGCTGTCTATGGAGCTTAAAACGCGGTCAAGAGCTCGACCAAGACGCAGCGTTTATTGAGCGTTGCCAAGATCCTGAGTTCAAAGCACAGCTGGTTGATGCCACTAGTGACGAAGAAGATAACCAAGCTCATGAAGGAATAGCTAAGAAAGGCTTAACCATCTTCCTAGCGGGTATTGCGACGGTTATCTTTGTCGCTATGTTCGGTAAAGATCTAGGTCTACTGCCAGACGGCGTGAAAATGTCGGTGGCGATTCAGTTCTTGATGCTTTCCGTTGGCGCGTTGATTCTGTTAACCACCAAAGTTGAACCGAAGAAGATTGTGCACAGCAATGTGTTTATCGCTGGTATGACAGCGGTAATCATTATCTTTGGTATCGCTTGGATGAGTGACACCATTATTGGTTTCCACAAACCATATCTGATTAGCTTAGTCAGTGATATTGTCGCGGCTCACCCTTGGACCTTTGCCATTGCAATGTTCGTTGTGTCAGTGTTCTTAAAGAGCCAAGCTGCGGTATTAACCATTATGCTGCCACTTGGTTTTGCAATGGGAATTCCAGCTCCGGTGTTGATAGGTGTGCTTCCTGCCTGTTATGCCTACTTCTTCTTCCCGTTCTACCCAAGCGACCTTGCTGCAATTACCTTCGACCGCTCTGGTACCACTCAGATTGGTAAGTACGTGCTCAACCACAGCTTCTTGCTCCCAGGTTTTATTGGCGTGATTACCGCAACAACGGTCGGCTACGTACTCTCAACCATGCTGGTTAACTAGTTTCAAGTAATTAACACCAAGCAAAACGAAAAAAGCCAGTTGGTTTCCCAACTGGCTTTTTATTTAAAGCATTAAGCAGGCTTGCTTAGAATAGCTCTTCAGCTACCTTGAACAGATCGCTGCGTACTGGACGCTTCATGTTCTCAATTGCATCGATAATATCGTGGTGAACAAGTTGCTCTTTCTGGATACCAACACAACGACCACCTTGGCCTTCCATTAGTAGGTGAACAGCGTAGTTACCCATGCGTGATGCAAGAACGCGGTCAAATGCAGTAGGACGACCACCGCGTTGGATGTGACCCAGAACCGTTGCACGAGTTTCACGACCTGTTGCCGTTTCAATCTCTTTTGCTAGCTCGTTTGCATCCATCATCAGCTCAGTAAGAGCAATGATTGCGTGCTTCTTACCTTTCGCAATACCATCTTGGATGTTGCTGATAAGCTTTTCTTTATCTAAACCAGTCTCTGGAGTGATGATGTACTCACAACCACCTGCAATTGCAGACATTAGCGTTAGGTCACCACAGTGGCGGCCCATGATCTCAACGATAGAGATACGCTGGTGTGAAGAAGAAGTATCACGTAGGCGGTCAATCGCATCAATAACAGTGTTTAGTGCTGTTAGGTAACCGATAGTGTAATCCGTACCTGCGATATCGTTATCGATAGTGCCTGGTAGACCGATACAAGGGTAACCCATTTCTGTTAGTTTCTTAGCACCCATGTAAGAACCGTCACCACCCACAACCACTAGCGCTTCAATGCCGTGTTTTTGTAGGTTTTCGATCGCTTGCTGGCGCACTTCCACTTCTTTAAATTCAGGGAAACGTGCAGAGCCTAAGAATGTACCACCCTTGTTGATCACGTCAGAAACGCTTGAACGATCTAGCTTTTCGATGCGATCTTCGTACAGACCTAAGTAGCCATCAAACACACCGTAAACTTCTAAACCTTCAGATAGGGCTGTACGTACCACGCCACGAACTGCTGCGTTCATACCTGGTGCGTCACCGCCACTAGTCAAGACACCGATCTTCTTAATCATGCTCACCCTCGATTTTTGGGAATCTTATTTCAATTTTTACGTCAGCCACTTTCATTAACAGTCACTGACTTAATTCCTTTAACTGTGCAATATGTTACCTTTCCTAATCAGGAATACTACTTTTATTTGCACGAAATTATGTAACTTTTCTACTTATGTAAGAGTATTACAGCTTTGCTATTTCACTTAATTGATACATATCAGGATCACCGTTAAAAGTCGTAACGCTGAAAAGATAGTCAATAAGTCACCGTTTGTCTGTGTGTCTTTTTACCAACCTTGAGACTTCTGCGCTTTCTCCGCCCCTAATACCACCGAATAAGGATCTTGGTGGATTAATACATCCGAATGCGGGAAAAGCTCAAGTAATTTTTCTTCCACTTCGTCAGAGATTCGATGTGCCTCTAGCAAGCGCATATTATCTTCCAATTCTAAATGCAGCTGGATAAAGCGAGTTGGCCCAGACATACGAGTGCGCAATTGATGCACGCCCAATACTCCTTCCACTTTTACACAAGTCTCACGAATCGCTTTAAGCTCTTCATCTGGCAATTTACGGTCCAGCAGAGTTTGCGTCGCTTCTTGCACCATTTTGAACGCGCTATAAAGAATATATACGCCAATCCCTACCGCAAAGACTGAGTCAGCTTGAGTGATGCCAAACCAACTCAGGCCTAACGCCAGCATAATCGCCGCGTTCATATACAAATCAGATTGATAGTGCAACGAGTCCGCTGCAATTGCTTGGCTGCCAGTACGCTTCACCACATGCTTTTGGAAAGTCACCAAGCCATAGGTCACCACAATAGCAAATAAACTAACGTAAACCCCATACTCGGGCGACTGAAGTTCGTGCGGTCTAAAGAAGCGTTCGATACCATTAAGAATCAGGAACACCGCAGAACCAGAAATAAACATCGCTTGCGCTAACGCAGCCAATGATTCTGCTTTGCCATGGCCAAAGGTGTGTTCCCGGTCCGCCGGCTGCAGCGAGTATCTCACCACGATCAGATTCACCAGTGACGCGGCAATATCCAGCATTGAGTCGATTAAAGACGCCAATAAGCTCACCGACCCTGTTACCCACCAAGCCCCGACTTTTACTACCAACAATAACGTTGCCACAATGGTTGCCGTCCAAGCGGCCATTGTGACTAAGCGTGCATACTCTTGTTTCATAACTCTCTGAACAATAAAACATCATTAGCTTTAGTATAACGCCTTCAGTATTGAATAAAAGTGACATAAAAAAGGCGGCCTATTGGCCGCCTTTCGAGATTCAGTTTGAGGTAATTAGTCTGCTAAACGCTTTTGCATTTTCTCAGCACACTTGTCTGCACGCTCTTGAGATAGCTCAACAAACTTCGCTTTCTGTTCCGGTGTTAGAATGCTTAGCATTTGGTGCTGCTTCTCTAGCATCTTCACTTTACGCTCACTTTGCTTCTCAACCATCGCTTTAGCGAGTTCATTTGCTTGTGCTTGGTCAAAGTTGTCAGCCAATACCAACTCTTGAACTTTTGCCTTGTGAGCCTGCATTTCAGCGTGGCGCGTTTCAAAGTTATCTTTGAAGTTGGCTTTCATCTCTTTCTTGCCCGCTTCACGCATCTCTTTTAGCTGATCTTGCTGCGCATCAGTTAGGTCAAGCTTACGCATAATGCTACGGTCAAAACCACCGCCACACTCACCGTGACCGCCTTTCTTGTGGTCTTTGCCACCGAATGCGAAGGCACTTGCAGTACCAAGCGTTAATGGAACAACAACGGCTGCCAATACTAGTTTCTTTGCTAATTTCATAATCGTACCCTTCACTTTATCTATTGGATTGTGCTGCGGTTCTCTGCAGCGCTTGAGTGTAGAATACGACCTAGGATGTAAAGGAACGTCTAGGGAGCGTAAAGATTCGTAAAGAGCCACATTAGCCCTAAATCTATTGCACAATTAGCAGTAATATAACCGTATCAGAATTACCTAGAGACTTTGCTATGCCACACATTTTATTAATCGATGATGATACCGAGCTGACTAGCCTACTCAAAGAAGTGCTGTCGTTTGAAGGCTTTGAGGTTTCGGAGGCAAACAATGGTGAAGAAGGTCTGGCGCTATTAAACGACCAAATTGACCTAATCTTACTCGACGTAATGATGCCTAAACTCAATGGAATGGAAACGCTAAAGAGGCTGCGTGAAACATGGGAAACCCCAGTGTTAATGTTGACCGCAAAAGGAGAAGAGATTGATCGAGTTATCGGCCTAGAGTTAGGCGCTGATGACTATCTACCAAAACCTTTTAGCGACCGAGAATTGATGGCTCGAATCCGCGCGATTTTACGCCGCACCCAATCATCGAACAATAAAGCCGCAAAAAACTCAGACTGCATTGAGTATCAAGATATTCAGGC
Organism: Vibrio orientalis CIP 102891 = ATCC 33934; assembly: GCF_000176235.1. Classification (NCBI taxonomy): domain Bacteria; kingdom Pseudomonadati; phylum Pseudomonadota; class Gammaproteobacteria; order Vibrionales; family Vibrionaceae; genus Vibrio; species Vibrio orientalis. The sequence continues at coordinate 2,301,337 of NZ_ACZV01000005.1, forward strand.
CTTTCCGGGTAAACAAGAAGCCTATTGCCAAGGTGAACTGATCGATTTAACCACCACAGAGTTTGCCCTGTTGGCGCACTTTATTCAGCACCCAGGCGATACCCTAACCAAAGAAGCACTCAGTTTAGATGTACTTGGCAAGCGTCTAGCCGCATTCGATCGTGCCATCGATATGCACGTTTCTAATCTACGCAAAAAACTACCTGAACGTGCTGATGGCAAATCACGTATCAAGACCATTCGTGGTCGCGGCTACCTTCTGGTTGAGGAGGACTAATGCGTCTACCTAAGATCACCAGCTTATATGGCCGTATCTTTGCGATCTTTTGGTTCACGATGTTTTTGGTTTTGGTGGCCGTGCTCTCACTACCTCACCTCGACCCAAGAAAAGCGCGTGATATCCCAGCCGATCACTATGACCGTTTAATCGACATCAAGACCAGTATTGAAAAGAAATTTCGCAACGAAGATAACCTTGCTCGCGTGCTGTACAAACTTGAAGAGCCAAAACGTTCCCCAAAAGACCCGCGACCACGTTTTTTTGTTACTGATCTTGAAGGCAATATACTCACCACTCAAGATAGGAAACATTACAAATATCGTGCGCTACAAAACTTTATCACTAGCGTCGAAGTTCCTGGGCAACCACAACAGAAACTGTATGGTCACTACATGGTGGCTGGCCCACTGCCGATCACTTTAGCCAAAGAAGATCTACTCCTATATGTCGGTGTGAAATGGAACGAGCCACCACCTTTCTTACTGCGTATGTTTGATAAGCCGTTTCAGCTACTCTTTGCTGTGATGCTGGTCAGTACACCACTACTACTTTGGCTGGCTTGGGCACTCAGTCAACCGGCACGAAAATTAGAACGTGCGGCAAAGCGGGTAGCGAAAGGGGAATTTGTCGTCGATCCTGCGTTGGAAAAAGGCACCAGTGAATTCCGCCAAGCAGGCGCGAGCTTTAACCAAATGGTTGAGGCGGTCAATCAGATGATCTCCGGTCAACAGCGGCTGCTTTCTGATATTTCTCATGAGCTACGCTCTCCACTGACCCGCTTAAGAATGGCCAATGCTCTAGCCACTCGTAAACAGGGAGAAAGCCCAGAGCTAACTCGTATCGATACCGAAGCGCAGCGTTTAGAACAGATGATCGCCGAGTTGCTTGAACTGTCGAGAATGCAGGCCGACAGTCACCTAACCCGTGAAGAGCAACCTATGGTCAGCCTGTGGGAAGCTATCTTGTCCGATGCACAGTTTGAAGCAGAGCAGATGAATAAAACCCTGACCTTTAACGCAATACCGGATCAGGTCATCTCAGGCAACCCTAAGCTGTTGATGAGCGCGTTGGACAATATCGTTCGTAATGCGATCTATTACGGCAAAGATCGAATTGAAGTTGAGATGTCTACGTCTGAGAGTCAGATTGTCATTGCTGTTGATGATAATGGTGAAGGCGTCCCTGAGCAGGAATTGGATGCGATATTCCGTCCGTTTTATCGCGTCTCCACCGCCCGTGACCGACACAGTGGTGGTACCGGCCTAGGACTAACGATTACAGAAAGTGCCATTCGCCAACACAGTGGGAGCATCATAGCCAAGCGCAGTAAGCTTGGTGGCCTAAGAGTGGAAATCACTCTGCCACTGGGTGGTCCTGAATAACCTTACAAATAGACAGTTGATAATAGATCTCATTATCATTTAAAGTAAATCCTTCAATTATGGAGGATTTACTATGTCTCATGTTTTCCCAGAACTTCCCTATTCATACGATGCGTTAGAGCCGTACATTGATGCTAAGACAATGGAAGTCCATTACAGTAAGCATCACCGAACTTACTTTGATAAGTTTATTACCGCGGTCAAAGGCAGCGAGCTAGAGTCCACCGACCTCAATGATATTTTTGCTCAAATCTCTCAGCACTCTCCGGCGGTACGTAATAATGGTGGCGGCTACTACAACCATATTCTCTACTGGAACTGCATGACCGCTAACGGCGGCGGCACACCAACCGGGGAACTCGCTGAAGCTATCATCACCACTTTTGGCAGCTATAAACAATTCCAAGAGCTATTTGCTCAAGCGGCGATAAATACATTTGGTTCTGGTTTTGCTTGGCTGATCGTCAAAGATGGCGCCCTGCATATCACCTCAACCACCAATCAAGACAACCCGTTAATGGATGTGGCAGAGCTTCAAGGCGAACCCATCTTAGCGCTTGACGTCTGGGAGCATGCTTACTACATCAGCTATCAAAATCGCCGTCCTGAGTATATTGACGCTTGGTGGAACGTGGTCAACTGGGATGCGGTCAGTGAAAACTACGCCATTGCACTTGCCCAAGCCAAATAGTGCCAACCATACATAAAAACTGACAACGTCAGACTTGGCGGTTTATCTAAGCCGCCTTATACTTTCTAGCCTTTCTCCACTCAGCTAAAAAGAAATCAATATGTTTGATATTGCGCTATACGAACCTGAAATTGCACCGAACACTGGTAACATTATCCGCCTATGTGCCAATTGTGGGGCGAATCTTCACCTAATTGAACCTTTAGGTTTTGATTTAGAAGAGAAAAAAGTGCGTCGAGCTGGATTGGATTACCACGACCTTGCGCGAGTCACTCGCCATAAAGACTACCAAGCCTTTGTTGAGTACCTAGAGAAAGAGCGTGAAGGCTACCGCATCTTCGCGTGTACCACCAAAACAACTGGTCACCATGTAGATGCCAATTTCCAAAAAGGCGATGTACTGCTGTTTGGCCCAGAAACACGTGGCCTGCCTGCTGAACTGATCGAAAGTATGCCGATGGAACAGCGCATTCGCATTCCAATGATGCCAGATGCACGCAGCTTAAACCTCTCCAACGCCGTTGCGATTATTGCCTTTGAAGCATGGCGTCAAATGGGCTTTGAAGGCGCTCAATAGAGCGAAGTTAAGGATTCACCTCTGTCATCCTCAAGAGAGAGGAACGAACGAATTGGGGATCTCTTCCAGTAGTCACAAACCTTAAGAGATTCCCTACTCGCTCCTGCGTCACTCTATGGAATGACAAAATACTAAGACAAAAAAACGGACTCCAATGAGTCCGTTTTTTTATGTTTCGCGAAAACAGCTAGGTCTATGGACGAGCCACAAAGCCAACCGCTTGGTATGCTTTCTTCAGCGTTTCCGCTGCGCGAGCCGATGCTTTCTCTGCACCTTGCTTCATCACTTGGTCCATGTAAGCACGGTCAGCACGAATACGGTGGTACTCAGCTTGAATTGGCTCTAGCATCTCAACCAATGCTTGGCCAACGTCTTTCTTAAATGGACCGTACATTTCCACGCCTTGGTACTTCGCTTCAATCTCTTCGAAGCTCATACCCGTCGCGGCAGAGTAAAGACCCATCAAGTTAGAGATACCCGCTTTGTTGTCCCAATCGTGAGCAATACGCGGTGGAGTCTCTGCATCAGTTTGAGCTTTGTTAATCTTCTTGATGATTGATTTCGGCTCTTCAAGCAGAGTAATCACGTTCTTACGGTTATCGTCAGACTTAGACATCTTCTTCGTTGCATCTTGCAGGCTCATTACACGTGCATTCACTGTTGGAATGTAAGGTTCTGGCACTTGGAAGATAGGCTGCTCTGGCGAGTAGATGTTGTTGAAGCGGTTAGCGATATCACGCGCTAGCTCAAGGTGTTGCTTCTGGTCACTACCTACTGGCACTTGATGCGCACCGTATAGCAGGATGTCTGCTGCCATCAACACTGGGTAATCGAACAGACCGACGTTTACATCACCAAACTGGCTCGATGAATCTTTCGAGTAACGTGCTGATTTATCTTTAAACTGAGTCATTCGGCCCAGTTCACCCATCTGGGTGTAACAGTTAAGAAGCCAACCAAGTTGAGCATGCTCTGGTACGTGTGACTGAACAAATAGCGTGCTCTTTTGCGGGTCAACACCAACAGCCAGACAGATTGCTAATGCATCTAGAGTCGCTTCATGCAGTGCTTTCGGATCTTGACGAACCGTAACCGCGTGAAGGTCTACGACACAGTATTGGCAATCGTAATCGTCTTGCATCTGCTGCCATTGACGTAGAGCACCCAAGTAGTTACCGATACTTAGTTCACCTGATGGTTGAACACCACTCAATACGATGGGTTTGCTCATGGGAATAGTTCCTTTGACTTCTTAATCTAAATAAATGAAAAAACCGTGTCGACTTAGGGATTAATCACCTAGAAACACGGTTTACTCAGTGTACTCATTAACGAGTATTTTGGAAGACCTTTTATTAGGCTTCAGTACAAACAGCGACAGCTTCAACCAAATCTGCGATGGTATCCGCGACATAATCAGGTTGTGACACCGAGATTGGCTCGCCGTGGTTGTAGCCGTATGTCAGACCGAACGAATGACATCCAGCATTCTTAGCCGCTTTAATGTCGTTACTTGAGTCGCCGACCATCATCATCTCTTGTGGCTGACAGCCGTGTTTTTCTAGCAGCCAGTTCAGAGCCATCGGGTTGGGTTTTTTCTCTGGGAAAGTATCGCCGCCAATCACATCAACAAAGTACTTATCAATGCCATGTTTCGCCAGCACGTCTGGTACAAACTTCGATGGTTTGTTGGTTACCAGTGCCATGGTAAAGCCCGCTTTATCGAGCGCAGCTAGCGTCTCTTTTACTGCAGGGTAAAGGTGGCTAAGCTTGTGACCACTCTTTTCGTAGTAATCATCAAACATCACACGCGCTTTGGCGTGCAGTTCAGGATCAAGCTCAGGAGAGACCGTCAAGCTACGACTTAATGCGCGGCCAATTAAGATATCTGCGCCATTACCCACGTAATCGCGAACCTGCTCTTCTGTTACCGCTGGGTAACCCAGAGCTTGTACTGCTTGGTCCGCTGCAACCGCCAAATCTGGCACGCTATCAAGCAGCGTACCATCTAAATCAAAAGCGATAAGTTTAATACTGCTCATCGAATTACTTTACCTTTGCTAGCTCAGCGCGCATTTGGTCGATCACTTGTTTGTAATCTGGCTGGTTAAAGATAGCAGAGCCTGCTACGAACATATCTGCGCCTGCTTCTGCGATCTCTTTGATGTTATCAACCTTCACGCCACCGTCGATTTCTAGGCGGATATCGCGGCCAGATTCATCAATCATCTTACGTACTGCACGCAGCTTATCGAGTGTGTTAGGAATAAATGACTGTCCACCAAAACCTGGGTTTACCGACATCAGCAGAATCATATCGACTTTGTCCATGATGTACTCAAGGTGAGATAGCGGCGTTGCAGGGTTTAATACCACACCCGCTTTACAGCCATGTTCTTTGATCAGTTGCAGAGTACGGTCAACGTGCTCTGATGCTTCAATATGGAAAGTGATCATCGACGCGCCCGCTTTCGCAAAATCAGGAATAATGCGGTCAACTGGCTTAACCATTAGGTGAACATCAATTGGTGCCGTGATGCCGTAGTCACGTAGCGCCTGACAGATTGGCGCACCGAAGGTCAGGTTTGGTACGTAGTGGTTGTCCATTACGTCGAAATGAACCACATCAGCGCCAGCTGCGAGTACTTTTTCTACGTCTTCGCCTAAGCGAGCCATATCTGCAGACAGAATCGATGGAGCGATAAGGAAATCTTTCATACCTGACCTCTAGGTTAAATTGGGCATCATTGCACACTGAAGAAACTTTGCGCGCAATTCTACCTAAGCTAGAGATCAGAAGATAGAGAAGTGTGATGAAATGTGATTATTTGCTTTCAACAGGCTTAAACAGCGCAAGAAGTTCATCAACTTTGTTGCGACCAGCACCGTTGCGGCTTATGGTTCGTTTCACCTTGACCACGTTAAGCTCAGCACCATGGTACAAGCGGCGCGTTAACGTGGTGTCGTGGTTTGAGATCAGCACTGGAATGCCTCGTTCCGTGGCCGCTTTCTCGGCCACATCCGCTAGCGCAGCTTGATCATCTAAGCTAAAACCATTACCCGCATAGGAGGTAAAATTCGCCGTGGTTGAAAGTGGCGCATATGGAGGATCGCAGTATACCACACTGCCCTTACGCGCGCGCTTAAACGTCTCATGATAACCTTCACAAACAAAGGTCGCTTTCTTGGCTTTCTCGGCGAAGAATTCTAATTCTGCTTCTGGGAAGTATGGCTTCTTGTACGAGCCAAATGGCACATTGAAACCACCTTTTTTGTTGTAACGGCACAGGCCATTAAAACCAAAACGGTTCATGTAAAGGAATGCCAAAGAGCGATACATCACGTCATCAGTCGCATTGAACCGAGCGCGGACATCCAAATAAACTTCTTTGCGATTGTACTCAGGACAGAACCAACGCTTGGACTCTGAGATATACGCTTGTGGGTTCTCTTTAAGCAGATTGTAGAGGTTAATCAGATCTGGGTTGATATCTGCAAGTAAGTACTGCTCATAGTCAGTATTAAGAAAAACAGAACCAGCACCTACGAACGGCTCCACCAGCTTACGTGCTTCTGGCAAGTGACGCTGGATATCTTCGACAAGTCCGTATTTTCCACCTGCCCATTTCAGGAAGGCTCGCTGCTTCTTCATCTACTGCTCTATCTATCAACCACAAATTAAGGCTGCGGAATGTAACATATTTTGCAATTAATCTCAGACAATTTTCTAGCTCAAAGAGAGAATCAAGCCATCTTAGTTGCCACGCTCAATTTCACGTTGAACTTGGTTAAGAGATTTTGCCCAAGGCTCTAGGTTTTGCAGCTCGCTAGAAAGCCCTTGCACCGCGTCACGTGCCACCTGAATGGTTGGATAGTTACTGTAAGTCACGATGTACCAATCCACATCATTACGAACGGTAGGATAAATAAAGACTTGGTTGCTCAGGTCATACTGGTCAATAAACTTCTGCACCTCTTGCAGTGATTGCACGGCGGCAAGCTGTAAGGTATAGCTACGAGGAGAAAAGCTCTTAAGTTCAGCTTTAGTAAATGAGAACGTAATAACAGTTTCCGAAGGCTGCGGCTGAGTCTCTGGTTCACTTTGCGCTTGTGGTTCAACGACAGGTTCAGCTTCCGTTGATTGCTCAACGACCGCCTTAATATTGCTGGTATCGACCGTTTCCGGCTTATTCTCCAACAAGGCATCGACCACATCAGAGGTAATCACCACACGTTGGTGATCGTCGTCAGCATTGCCCACACTCGAGACTTGCTCGGTGACATCTGGAGGCAAAGCACTAGAATCATCTTCTGCACCAGCTAAACTCGGGTCAATGCTCGCCTCGGGTTCAACCAGTTGCGAAGTCGCATCCACTGAGGAAACTTCTGGCAGTGTTGGGATTACCGTCTGTTCCATTGTCTGAGTGATTTGCTGAGCTTTATCATCAGGTGATGGCTGAGACATCATCCACCAATACCCTCCACCAATAACCATCAGTAGAATCGCCACTAGCATAGCGATATTGGTAGGCGAGCCTACGATCGAGCGGATAATGATCCTTTTTTCCACTTTTTGTTCCCCTAATGCCATGATTTCGCCAGGGCGGCGCGCCACAGTTCGATACGCGTTGCGAACCCGCTTTTCCATATCGTCTTCGACAAAACGAATCACCAAATGTTCAAAAAAACGGTCCGCTTCTTGTTGACTAAGTGCTTCAATTTCCAAATCAATTGGCTTGTGTTCTTGACCATAGCTCAGACGAGTTAACAAGGCGTCTAAACTGCTTGGCTGAGCAAACAGTAACACGTTTATCGTCCAGCCCGGATGAATCTGCGCTTCCAGCACCAACATCCACAGCTCTGAAATAAAAGACTCACTGAGCAGATGAGCATCATCAACCGCGATCACGACATCGCAACTTTCACCTTCCATTAAACGCGAAAAAGACTCCACGATGGAGTCCGATGGGTCAAATAGAGGCTCTGAAATAAGTTGAGTTAGAACGGTAGTGCGGCGCTGCTGATCATCTTGATTGGGGTAGCACATCAACAAAGATTGGTTTTTGTCTTGCGCCCAAGCTTCAAGGTAATACTGTGCTAACCACGTTTTCCCCGCCCCTTTGTCACCTCCAATGGTGACGAGGTTGGAACCAAAATTGGTCAGTAGTTGTAATCGTTCTAGCAGTTCAACCTGCGAGTCTAACTCCAACACACGTGGATCACGCGCTAAGCTCATTTCACAAAATCCTAATGATCATTTGAGCAGTACCAATCACTGGTTAGCGTGGATTGATACTACAAACAAGAAGACTTAAACCGTGCGAGCGAAGTCGATGGCTTGTTCAATAATCGACTCTGGCACACCTTTCACTACGTCAGCTGTACCTATACTGGTAGGTAAGACTAAACGAAGCTCACCAGCTAACACCTTCTTATCGCGCATCATGTGCTTGATGAAATCAGCAAAAGACATTTGCTCAGGTGTATGTACTGGCAGTTTCGCTCTCTTCAGTATAGAGAGAATTCGCTCAACTTGCTCTTCACTGATAAGCCCTTGAAGCTGCGCTGTTTTTGCAGCCATTACCGTGCCCGAAGAAACCGCTTCGCCATGTAGCCACTTACCATAACCCAACTCTGCTTCGATCGCATGACCAAATGTATGACCTAGGTTCAGTAAAGCGCGAATACCTGACTCTTTTTCATCTTTTGCGACCACTTCCGCTTTGATTTCACAGCAACGTGCAATGGCATAAGTCAGTGCTTGCTCATCCAGAGCATAGAGCTTTTCAAGGTTCTCTTCTAACCAAACAAAGAATGCCTGATCGTAAATAATGCCGTATTTGATCACTTCAGCAATACCAGCAGCAAATTCACGTTCTGGTAATGTCTTTAGACAATCGGTATCAATCACCACCGCTTTCGGCTGATAAAAGGCACCAATCATATTCTTACCCAGTGGGTGGTTAACCGCCGTTTTGCCACCAACAGAAGAGTCCACTTGAGACAGCAGGGTGGTCGGAATTTGAATAAAGTCGACACCGCGCTGATAACACGCCGCAGAGAAACCAACTAAATCACCGATCACTCCACCACCAAGGGCAATCACGACCACATCACGGGCAAAATTCCCTTCAAGTAGGTAGCTCATGACAGAGTTGAATGTCTCTAGTGATTTGTATTGCTCGCCATCAGGCAGTTCCAGTAACGATGCGTCACAGCCTAATTGCTTTAAAAGAGAGAGGATTTTATCGGCATAAAGAGGAGCAACAGTGACATTAGAAATCACCACTACTTTTTGCTTGCCCGATAAAAAAGAAAGGTGGGCCGGATCATTAAATAATCCGGCACCAATTGAGATTGGATAGCTACGTTCGCCTAAGCTGACCGTAATCCGTTCCATGGGTATTCTCCAATTGCTAAAAAAGTCTTAACGTTCTTCTAGCATTTTTACGATCTGGTTGGCTACCACTTTTGCACTTTGATCGTCTGTACGTACTGTGTAATCCGCAATTTCTTCGTAAAGTGGGTTGCGTTCTCCAGCTAGAGACTCTAACACTTCACGTGGATCATCAGTTTGTAATAATGGGCGCTTCTTGTCGCGGTTAGTGCGAGCAAGTTGCTTTTCAATTGTTGTTTCTAGATAAACAACAATACCGCGCGCAGAAAGACGGTTACGGTTTTCTTTGCTCTTAATTGAACCACCACCTGTTGCAAGTACAATACCTTGCTCATCAGTAAGATCATTAATTACAGATTCTTCGCGTTTGCGGAAACCGTCTTCGCCTTCAACATCAAATACCCAAGCGATATCTGCGCCAGTGCGTTCTTCAATAACGGTATCAGAATCAACAAACTCCATATGAAGTTGTTGAGCTAGGTGTCTACCGATTGTGCTCTTGCCGGCACCCATTGGGCCTACAAGGAAAATATTGCGTTTCTCAGCCATGTTTAGCAGTAATTTACAACGTTAATTCAATGACATCGCCACAAGAAAAGCCAGTTTAGAACTAGCAATAGAGATGCTTGTGGCACCTATTCCTCACAGATAATTCGTGATAAGACCCGAAATTATCTAGATAAGGTGCCCTTAATGCAAATTTATTTTTGCACGTAAGGAGATTCTTACTGAATTACGACTTTGGGGGTAACGAAAATCAGCAGTTCACTTTTGCCCATTTTTTGGTAGGTTCGACGAAAAAGTGCCCCAAGTAGCGGAAGGTCTCCGAGCATAGGAACTTTATCCACCGCATCCGTCACACTGTGTTGAAAAATTCCGCCTAACACCACAGTCTCACCATTATCGACCAACACCTGAGTGCCAATCCTCTGAGTATTAATCGCCACCGCTTCACCAGTGCCCGTTTTGACGATATCACCCGGCCGATCTTGGGTAACGCTTAAATCCAACACTAGTCGGTTATCCGGAGTTATTTGTGGAACCACTTTCAAACTTAACACCGCCTTTTTAAACGCGACGCTGGTTGCTCCGCTAGAAGAGGATTCTAAGTAAGGGATTTCCGTACCTTGCTCAATGTAGGCTGGCTTCTTATTGGTGGTAATCAGGCGTGGACTTGAAATGACCTCAGCCTTGGACTCTCGCTGCAATGCTGAGAGTTCTAAGTCCAACAACATATCTGAGCCCAATTTAGCCACCTGAAAAGCGATGCTCGACGCATTGACCGAGGTGGCTGCCAAGTTCACATTCAACATGTCATCGATTGGTACTGCACCAAATACATTGTCTTCAATGCTACTACCGAGCGAGGTACTGCCATTGGTGTTGTGATAACCCCAACGCACACCGAGTTCATCTAAGTTCCCCTCGTGTACCGTCACAATCCGAGCTTCGATCTGTACCTGTTTAACCGGAATGTCCAATGCGCTGATAAGCTCCTGAATAACATCAATGTTGGGTTGCAAATCGCGGATAAGCAGAGCATTGGTGCGCTCATCGACACTTAATGCCCCACGCGAAGAGAGCATACTTATCGCCCCTTCCCCACCAATCATGCTGGCAATTTCAGAAGCCTTAGCGAATTTCACTTTGACAATTTCAGAGCGCAGCTCACCCAGTTCTGCTTCTAGGCGAGCCTTTTCAAGCTCCTCTCGATGGCGAGCATCCAACTCGGCTTGAGGGGCGATTAAAACCACGTTGTCCATCACCCGCTTATCTAGCCCTTTTACCTGCAGAATGACATCAAGGACTTGTTGCCATGGCAATCCATCTAGCCGCAAGGTTAAGTTGCCACTCACAGAATCAGACACCACAAGGTTGAAATCGTTATAGTCGGCAATAAGTTGCAGCACATGTCTCACCGGAATATCTTGAAAGTTAATCGATATTTTTTTCGCTTCCTGTTCAGGTGCCGGGTTCGACTTTAGATCAAACTGCCCCACGGCCGCCTTAACTTCCACGTGTAAGTCTGTGCCATTGATACTGTAGTCATAACTGTAATTACCATTAATCATCGCAACGAGTAGCGCACTAGATTGGTTGCGAAATACTTCAATGGTCTTCACATTGGTCGCAAAATCTTTTACATCAGCAAGGTAAAGTTGTTCATCTAGGACCTGCGTATTGAGCAATTCTATCTGTAGCCCGTCAGCCGTTTTGCGTATATCAACGGCCACTTGAGGGTGTTGCAGCTGAATAATGATCCTCGCTTGTCGCTCATTGCCCACTCGAAAATCAATTCCTTCCAGTACGTTTTCCACCTCTTGTTGCGCCAGCGCTGCCGTGCCAAAACCACAGCAACACAACAGCATCATCACCTGCACATAGCGAGAGAGCCAATCAGTAACTCCTTTTATCATCTTCGTTCCCAACCTTTGGCCTCTACTTGAGCGCTAACTTAACATTGCGCTGATTCCAACACCCTAGCCCATCAGGAAGGGGCTCAATAATCTGTACATATTCTGCAGTCACCCGGGTTACCTTGCCGCGATTAACCCCGATAGGCTGACCTGTGCTGACTTTAACCACCTTGCCTGCCGGCGTTTGCACCAGCGCCGACATACTTTTATTTCGGCTCATGACGCCCTTAAGACGCAGTTTCGCTAGAGGATAACGTTCTAGCTCTCCACCAGTTTTCATTTGATTCGGTTGCCAACAATCTTTCTTTGACTGAGATCGCGTCGATGTGATGACGGCTTGTGGCAACGCAAAAGGCTCTCGTAACTGATGGGCTTGGTAGTCGCGGAGATTCACTTCAACCAGTGGCGTCAGAGCGGCTACATCCTTATGAGCCTGACGTTCAAGGTGAGTAATGTAGTCGTCAAGCGGCGCTTGGTTAGCCTTGCAAGCCATTAGGCTCAGAGCTGCCACTAGGATGGCTAAGCGGTTAAGGTTAAAGTTCATCTCTCACCTCTGGCTTAAACTGATAGGTATAGGCTCGCACTCTGAAATGCACTGTGCTGCTCTCTTGGCTTACTCGCTGCCAATTAACCTCATCAAAGTGAATAATGCGTGGAAGCTGTGCAATCGCCTGACTAAAGTCACCGATGTTGTGGTAGCTCCCGGTCAGTTCGATATTAAGTGGCAATCGGTAGAGAAACGGTTGGTTTTGTTTTTTCCCCCAATCGATACGAGTAAAAATCAGCGAGTTCTTAAGGCCGACCTCATTGACCGCAGCCAACATACTGGCCAACTCCTTTTGTTCAGGCAACTGTTGCGACAGGTAGTCATATCGCTGTGATAACTCTTCTAGCTGCTGTTGCAACTTAGGGATCGTCGCCACCTTATTGGCCTTTATCTGTGCTGTCGCTTTCAAGGTTTGCTCCTGACGCTTAAGCGCCGCAATATTTTCAGATTGAGGCATCAAATAGAACCAGTAGCCCGCCGTTTGGATCAGCATGATTAACACTATCAGTGCGGTTATTTGAGCGACCAATGGCCACTCAGCGATCTCTTCAAGATCGAAATCGGAATAGTCCATCATCGCTGCGCACCTGCCGCTTCAGATGGTGATTGAAAAGAGAAGGAAAGATTGAAGGTTTGAAACTTTTGCTCAAAACGCACCTCACCATGAACGATGGAGTGCATTGCTACCTTGCTAACTAATGGCGACTTTTCTAATTTTTCGAGCATACTCGCCAAACGCGATGTCGTTTCGCTGATCCCAGACATTTGAACCTGATGACCACTCATATTGATTTTGTCGACATACACACCTTGAGGGATAAAACTTGGCAACGCATTCATAAAGTCGGTGGTTTTATTTCTTAGCCCTTGCAACCTTTCAACCACTTGAAGTCGAGTCAGCAACGCCCCATGGTCCTGTTCCAGTCGGCTTAATTGCTTGATACGCACATCAAGCTGAGAAATATAACGATTGAGATAGCTTAAGCGAGATTGCTGAATCTGCCCTTGGCTGAATAAATACTGACCCGCTAACCACTGCAGCAAAAACGCAATAAAAAGCGCTGTCACAAGTAGTGCGAAAAATCGTTGTTTATGGCGCCTTCTTAAACCCTGACGCCACGGCAACAGGTTGATGCTATGCAACATGCTTACGCTCCAACCAATCAATTCCTCTCATCGCTAACCCTGCCGCTGTCGCATACCGGTAGCCACTCAAAATCTCCGCTTGGCGCTGGTTAACACTGCCTTCGAATAAAGTCAGCGGATTCAAAAGTTCACAAGGTATTGCAAGACGACGAGCTATCTCTTCAGCCAGCAGAGGAGTCACCGCGCCACCACCACATAGCCAGATGCCTTCAATTTCAATCTCGTGCATGGAAGCAATTAGCTGTCTTTGGCGTTGGAGTTTCTCAATCAATGTATGGATAAACTGCTCGGTACTGTGATGACGTAAACCTTCACTACTGATTAACGCTTCAATCATCTGAGTGCCTATAGGGAGCTCTTTGCACAGCGGCGCTTTATTATTAAAGTCGATACACAGTGAAGATTGGCTAAACCCTACATCCAGTAATATCCACTGTTGCCGCTGGTATCTATGCGCTGTATGTCGCCAAAGCTGGGCCAAACCGTGAGCTTGAACATCGAGCAACACAGGCGTATAACCTGCCTTGGTCACGGCTTGGATTCGACTCTCAACGAGATCTTTTCTGGTCGCATAGACCTGATAACGACAAACACTATTTAGCGTTGTGGCCTCGATAGGGACAAAATCAAAGCTCAACTCCTCGATTGGGAAGGGAGATTGGTGAGAAAATGCCTCAAAGATGGCAAACTCTCTTTCTCGCGCCTCTAGGCCTCTATCTATTTGTAATTCTTTACTTATTACAGCGTTATCAGGGACGGATAAAGCAACTTTGTGGCTAAATCGCGGCAAAGACTTCCTTAGTTCTTTGAGTTTCTTTACAATTTTCTGATAATTTAACATGTGGTTATCAGAGAAAATGTCCGATTCTATTGGCAGTTCTTGATAATCTACAAGGGCAATTGCGCCTTGGTATGACTTGAGAACAACCGCTTTAATGCTGTGGTGACCAATATCAATGCCTGTAACTAATGATTTACCCATGCAGCTTGGCTCCGTACTTTTTGCTTCGCTCATATGTTTAAATTGATGGTTAGATAAACACATAGATAATGAGCTAAATTTTTTAGCTTAAAGTACAAGGGTTTGCATATCGTGAATCCTATTAATCAGGGAATATCCGGTGAAGTTCATAAAGCGACTGTTTATATTCACATTGATTTGCATAATTCTTGGAGTCGGTACGATCTTCGGCTTCTACCTTTATGTCAAACCAGAGCTACCTGACGTAGCAACATTAAAAAATGTCGAGCTACAAACACCTATGCAGGTGTTTAGCCAAGACGGCAAGCTGATTTCTCAGTTCGGTGAAAAGCGTCGAATTCCAGTCGCGTATGACGATATCCCTCGCCATCTGGTAGAAGCTCTGATCGCGACAGAAGATAGTCGCTTTTACGAACACCCAGGTATCGACCCTATCGGTATCACTCGTGCAGCAGTTGTTGTTGCGCTATCAGGTTCAGCAAAGCAAGGGGCGAGTACTATCACTCAGCAACTTGCACGTAACTTCTTCCTTTCCAATGAAAAGAAGATCATGCGTAAAATTAAAGAGATCTTTATTGCTATCCATATTGAGCAGCTTCTTAGCAAAGAAGAGATCATGGAGCTTTACGTCAATAAGATTTTCTTAGGTTATCGCTCTTACGGATTTGGTGCCGCAGCTCAGACTTATTTCGGTAAAGACCTAAAAGACTTATCGCTAAGTCAGATCGCGACACTTGCGGGTATGCCAAAAGCACCATCAACCATGAACCCAATTCATTCAATCGAACGCGCGACAAACCGTCGTAATGTCGTTTTATTGCGTATGTTGGATGAAAAGTACATTACCCAAGCAGAGTACGACCAAGCACGCTCAGAAGAGCTCGTTTCAAGTTACCATGGTGCTGAAATCGAACTCAGTGCCCCTTACGTCGCAGAACTTGCTCGTGCCTGGATGGTAGCTCGCTATGGTGAAGAAGAAGCGTACACCTCAGGTATGAGAATCTACACCACTGTCGATTCAAAACTGCAAGCCGCCGCTAATGACTCCACCATTAATAACCTACTGGCTTATGATGAGCGCCACGGCTACCGAGGTGCAGAGAAAGTTCTTTGGGAGAAAGGCCAAACCGCTTTTGACGATCAACAAATCGATAAAACACTGGACAACGTCCCATCTTACGGTCAGCTGATCCCTGCAGTCGTGACTAAAGTGGAAGGAAAACAGGCAACGGTTTGGGTTAAGAACCAAGGCGTACAGACACTTGAATGGGATGGTATTAAGTGGGCACGTAAGTTCCGAACTGATGACCGCCAAGGACCAGTGCCGAATAAAGCGGCTGATGTTTTAGCAGCAGGTGAACAAATTTGGGTTCGCCAAATAGAAACACCATCGGATAACGAAGAGAGCACGGTTGCATGGCACCTAAGCCAGGTACCTAATGCCAATACCGCCTTTGTCGCGATGAACCCAGAAAACGGCGCGGTCCTTTCATTGGTAGGTGGATTTAACTTTATTCACAACAAATTTAACCGCGCTACTCAGTCAGTACGTCAGGTAGGTTCAAGTATTAAACCTTTCATCTATTCGGCAGCTATCGATAAAGGGCTAACTCTGGCGACACTGATTAACGATGCACCGATTAACCAGTGGGATAAGAGCCAAGGCACAGCGTGGCGTCCTAAGAATTCACCACCGACTTATACCGGCCCAACACGCCTACGTATCGGTCTAGCTCAATCGAAAAACGTCATGGCCGTTCGCGTGTTGCGTGAAGTGGGTCTGGATGAAACTCGTGAATACCTCACTCGCTTTGGTTTCAATATTGACCAGGTACCTCGCTCAGAAACCATCGCACTAGGCGCAGGTAGCTTAACACCGATCAAAATGGCCCAAGGCTACTCTGTTTTCGCCAATGGCGGTTACTATGTCGAGCCTTTCTACATCAGCAGAATCGAAGGTCCGTATGGCGACTTAGAGTTTGAAGCGACGCCGAAAACCATTTGCCGCAGCAACTGTGAGCAGCCTAACCACTCTGCAAGCGAGTTTGCTGAGCAAGATGTGGTCGCAGATGATGACTCACAGCCTCGCTACGCGCCTCAGGTAATCTCTGAGCAAACTGCATTCATCGTACGTGAAATGATGTACAGCAACGTATGGGGTGGTGGTAACTGGCGTGATGGAACGGGTTGGAACGGTACAGGTTGGCGAGCACAGAAACTAGAACGCCGTGATATCGGTGGTAAAACCGGTACCACCAACGATTCAAAAGATGCTTGGTATAACGGCTATGGCCCAGGAATGGTGGCAATTGCTTGGGTTGGTTTCGATGACCATAACCGCAATCTAGGTAGAACGACTCCAAACAGCAACCTCGCTAAGAATCAGATCTCTGGAGCGGAAGCTGGGGCAAAAACGGCTCAGCCAGCATGGGTTGATTTCATGCGTTCAGCCTTAGCGGGCGTACCGGCACAAGAGAAAGTCATTCCTGAGAATATCGTTCGCGTCCGTATCGATCGCGATTCTGGTTTACTGACCAACAAGTTTGACTCTAGCTCAATGTTCGAATACTTCCGTGAGGGCACTGAACCGACAGAGTATGTCAGTAATGAGCTTACCGACAGCATCTACACCTCTGAAGATGGTGAAGACCTGTTCTAACTTACAGTAGTACTAACGAAAAAGGGTTGATACCGAGGTATCAACCCTTTTTTCTTTTCGGTAACTAGTCTTAAGCTTGTAGCTGTTGAGTAATCGCTTTGGCTAGTTGCTCAAAGCGAGATCGAAGTGGCGAGCCTGGGCGGTAGGCTAAAACGATGCTGCGTGATGGAACAGGATTGATTGCCCGAACATAGCACACACCATCTTTTTGTTTCTCTTTTGGTAGTGATAGCTCTGGCAACAAAGTAATACCCGCACCTGCCGCAACCATGTTGCGTAGTGTCTCTAGGCTCGTGGCCTTAAAGCGTTCATCATCTTTAGCGCCAGCTGCGAAACAGAAACCTAACGCCTGATCTCTTAAGCAGTGTCCATCGCCTAGCGCCAAGACGGTTTTTCCATTCAGATCGAGCATATCAACTTCATCAAGCCCCGCCCACTCATGGTCACAGGGCACAGCGACACTCATTGGCTCGTTATAGACTTCAATCTCTTTAAATGCAGCGGTTTCCGCCACAGAAGCTAGGACTACACAATCTAACTTACCGTCTTCTAACTGGCGCACGAGCTGATGAGTTTGCGCTTCATGTAAATAGAGCTCTAAATCAGGAAAGGCCTCTTTGAGCATAGGTACAATTTTCGGCAGTAAGTATGGGCCCACGGTTGGAATAAAACCTATGTGCATCGGCCCCACCATATCGCCTGCTTGCCCGCTAGCCATATCTTTAAAGGTTTTCACTTCGGTCAAGATACGTTTAGCCTGATCAACCAACTGCAAGCCTGCATCAGTAAAGAGTACTCGGCGACTACTTCGCTCCAATAATGCTGTCCCTAGCTCATCTTCTAGTTTGCGAATTTGGCCACTCAAGGTCGGCTGGCTAACAAAACACGCTTCGGCCGCCTTTCGAAAATGTTTATGCTCAGCTAGCGAAACCAAGTATTCAAAATCTCGGATATTCATTATTGGTCTTCTCTCCACTTACTAGATAGAAATTATCTATCAAAACCATAGCATCAAACGATTAGAGCTATCAAAGAATTTCTTTAATAATAACTTCATCGAAACAGAGCACAGTGAAAACACTGCTAAGTCTCAAAAAATAATTATATAAAATCAAAATAGGAAATCATTATGTTTGCATCTAAAGAAGGTCAAAATGTCCCTCAAGTTACTTTCCCAATCCGTCAAGGCGACGCATGGGTAAACGTTACGAGTGATGATCTATTTAAAGATAAGACCGTTATTGTATTCAGCCTTCCAGGTGCGTTTACTCCAACATGTTCATCTAGCCACCTACCTCGTTATAACGAGCTATTCCCTGTGTTCAAAGAGCATGGTGTGGATGAAATCCTCTGTGTATCCGTCAACGATACCTTCGTGATGAACGCGTGGAAAAACGACCAAGAAGCAGAAAACATCACCTTCATTCCTGATGGTAATGGCGAATTCACTGATGGCATGGGCATGCTTGTTGAAAAGAATGACCTTGGCTTTGGCAAACGTTCATGGCGCTACAGCATGCTAGTGAAAAACGGTGTGGTAGAGAAGATGTTCATCGAGCCAAACGAGCCAGGTGACCCGTTCAAAGTGTCAGATGCAGATACTATGCTAAAACACATTGCACCAGACTACAGAACTCAAGAATCAATCACGGTATTTTCCAAACCAGGTTGTCCATTCTGTGTTAAAGCAAAACAGAACCTAATTGACCATGACCTTCAGTATGAAGAGATTATTCTCGGTAAAGATGCGACTACAGTAAGCCTACGCGCCATTACTGGCCGTACAACGGTTCCGCAAGTCTTCATTGGTGGTAAGCACATCGGTGGTAGCGAAGAGTTAGAAACTTACTTAGGTTAATTAGGTAAGCAAGCTCAATCAGCCCAAAAAAAAGGAAAGCACTGTGCTTTCCTTTTTACGTTCAATCAGAGAATTAGCAACAGCTGCTATTCTTCTCAGCTGCAATCACTGAGATTTCCACCAGCAGCGCTTCACGAGCCATATCGCCAGTGACACAAGCGCGTGCAGGCGCGTGGCCCACAGGTACCCATGCATCCCATACCGCATTCATCTCTTGGAAGTCTTGCATATCTTTCAAGTAGATAGTTGCAGATAGCATATGCTCTTTATCACTACCGGCTTCAAGCAGTAGTTGTTCAACCTTATCAAGCATAGTTTGAGTTTGTTCAGTGATGTCTTTGGTAGCATCGGCACAAACTTGTCCACATAGGTAAATCGTACCATTGTGCTTCACAATACGGCTCATGCGCTGTTTGGTATGTTGGCGTTCGATCATTTTTCTCACTTTCAAATTAGATTGCGATATTCTATAGCAAGTTATGTTACCGAATTCGTACCACTATGACATGCCCTCACTGTAAAAATAATGGCTGGTTTTGGAAAAAAATTGGCCGCTGTAAGCGCTGTATGGATCAGCTCACCGTGCTATCGGTGTTGTGCTGGATTGTTTGGTGGTTTCTGTTCAAAGACGATCCGAAAAGCATTGAGTCTATCGCTTTGATCATTGCGGGGTTTGCGTTTAATGGTTTGCTAGCTCTGCACTTATGGGTGCGTTTTGTCATCTTGCCGTGGCGAAAGCGCAACAGCCGAAAAGAATAACGACCCTTTCACTCAAAATAGTTGGAGTCAGAGCGAGGCGGAGAAAAAACGAATCCTATGAGCATAGTGAGTCTATTCGATTAGGTGAGTTTTTTTAACAACGAAGCTATGGCTTCAAATATGAAGAGTAAAAAAGAAAAAAGCCCCAAAACCAAATACTGGTTTGGGGGCCTTCTTAGATTCTTCTAAGAAAAAGCAGTGGTACTTTAATAGACTCTGCCTTTTATAATTAGTTCCAAAGTTACTCGATCTTTTTTGATCTTTTTCAGCACCTTTGCAATTCAATTGGTTACGCGACGTTTACTCGAGCAATTGATTGCTCAACCAAATTCACTTCCAATGCCACCTCATCACAAGCATGTTGACGTGGACACTGGTCGCAATCTTTTAGCACCTTCTCAGGCAGCAATGACTTCGATGTTGGCAAGAAGGATTGCTTCATAAAGAACTCTGGCGTACGTGTCAGGACGAATACTTTCTTAATCGCCATTTGACGCGCCTTATCCACCAAGTATTGCACTATGGCACTGCCTTGACCTTGGCCCTGCCAGCCCGCTTCGATACCTAACGATCGAATTTCAGCGAGGCCAGAATCATACACATACAGCGATGCACAGCCAGTCACCTCACCATGATGCTCAGCGACGGCAAACGAGCCAATATCACGCACTAGCTCACTACGCGAACGCGGAAGGTTCTCACCCATATTAGCCCAGTAGGCCACCATACCTTCGAGCGACTCAATATCAGTCAGACGCGCAGGACGTACGTTAACCGCAGAAGTATCACGCTTAATTAGGCGCCCTTCCGCTTGCTCAACCGCATGCGCGACTTGCTTAGGAGACACGCCGCCTAAGGCGCTACGCTTCTCAAGACACGACTCTATGGTCAAGATGTCGTAGACATCGGACTCAATCACTTCTGAGAACTCTTTCAATTCAGCAATCGATAGCTCTTCTAGTGCACAGCCTTTAGCAATCGCACCAACAACCGCTACACCCACAATATGGTGCGCTTCACGGAACGGAATGCCTTTCGCTACTAGGTAATCGGCTAGCTCAGTGGCGTTAGCATAACCTTGCTTAGCCGCTTCTAGAGTACGCTCACCATTAACCTTGATACCATCAAAACAGAGCGCCGCCATTTCCATACAGTCGTTCCACGTATCTAGCGCATCAAACAGACCTTCTTTGTCTTCCTGCATATCTTTATTGTACGCAAGAGGCAACGCCTTAACTGTCATCATCATGCCAGCCAATGAACCGTAGACACGGCCGGTCTTACCACGGATAAGCTCTAACGCATCCGGGTTTTTCTTCTGTGGCATTAGAGAAGAACCTGACGTTACGGTATCTGCCAGCTCGATAAAGTTAGATTCACCAGAGTTGTAGAAAATCATATCTTCAGCAAGACGCGATAGGTGCAGCATCGAGATCGACGCGACAGACATTAGCTCCATCACATGATCACGATCCGATACCGAGTCTAAAGAGTTACGCGTAGCACGACGAAAACCTAGGTTGTGAGCGACTTGTTCACGGTCAATCGGATACGCAGTACCTGCCAATGCGCCAGAACCCAACGGACACGTATCTAATCGATGGATTGCATCATGCAGACGAGAGTAGTCACGCTCAAACATTTCAACGTAAGCTAAACACCAGTGAGCAAAAGTAACTGGTTGGGCACGTTGTAGGTGCGTGTAGCCCGGCAGTACCGTATTTTGATGAACTTTCGCTACAGAGACCATTTGAGCTTGCAGGCGATCAAGTGCCATTAATAGCTGCTGACCTTGCTGACGACACCAAAGTTTAAGGTCTGTCGCCACCTGATCGTTACGCGAACGGCCAGTATGAAGCTTTTTACCTAGGTCGCCGACTTTGCTGATCAGTTGCTGCTCAACCCAAGAGTGAATATCTTCAGCATCAGAACGTAAAATCTGATGCGGGTCTTCCATCACCTCAAGTTTCAGTTCATTCAGTGCCAACTCGAGCTTTTGTTGCTCTTCTTCGTTTAATACGTCGACAGAAAGCAAGGCTTTTGACCAAGCAATTGAACCTACGATATCTTGTTCAGCTAGTCGGTAATCGAAACGCAATGAGTCGTTAAAATCTTTGAATCTCGTATCTGCCGCTTGGGTAAATCTTCCGCCCCATAATGCCATCGCGTATCTCCTGATTACCTATGCTCACTGTAAAGAGTGAATTGCTGTTATTGCTTAGATTGACTCTGAATCGTATTCAGTATTTTATGATGGTTCAAAGTTACGGCAAATCAAAACAAAAAGAAAGTATTAATTCACTTTTTTAACATATTTATTCACGACCAATTCTCCACTTCCTATCCAATGAGAACTAAAAAAGCCCGTTTGCTGTCACAAACGGGCTTTTACTATCTCAGTCTAGCTGTGATTATTTTTTCAAGCTGTTTAGCGCACGAATACGGCTTGATAGTGAGTAAAGGCGGATAAAGCCTTCTGCATGACTTTGGTCGTACACTTCGTCCTCACCAAAGGTTGCAAACTCTTCACAGTACAAGCTGTTGTCAGAGCGTTTCTGAGTTACTGTTGCGTGGCCTTTATACAGCTTAACAACCACTTCACCGTTAACGTCTTGAGCCAACTCTTCTGACGCCGCTAGGATAGATTTACATAGCGGAGTGAACCAACGACCATCGTAAACTAGATGCGATGCTTTCACGCCTAACTCTTCACGGAACTCAAATGCTGTTTTATCCAGAACCAACTGTTCAACCGCACGCAGAGCTTCCATCATGATAGTGCCCCCTGGCGTTTCGTAACAACCACGAGACTTCATGCCGACTAGACGGTTTTCAACGATATCAATACGACCGACACCGTGTTTCACACCTTTGTCATTTAGGTATACCAGTGCGTTGTAAGGCGTCATTGTCTCACCATCAACTGCCACTACTGCGCCTTTTTCAACTTTTAGCGTTACGTATTCCGCTTCGTTTGGTGCTTGTTCAGGGTCAACCGTCCATGCCCAGCAATCATCGTTTGGCGCGTTCCAAGTATCTTCTAGCACACCACCTTCTGTTGAGATATGCCACGCGTTAGCGTCACGAGAGTAAATCTTAGTTAAAGAAGCGCTACATGGAATATTACGCTCTGCTAGGTAATCTAGACACTCTTCACGACTCACGAGATCCCATTCACGCCATGGTGCGATGACATGTAGGTCCGGAGCTAGTGCTGCGAATGCACCTTCAAAACGTACTTGGTCGTTACCTTTACCGGTACAGCCATGACATAGAGCATCTGCACCCACTTTGCGTGCCACTTCCACTTGAGCCTTGGCAATGATTGGACGCGCCATTGAGGTACCTAGTAGGTATTTACCTTCGTAATAAGCACCTGTTTTTAGCGTTGGGTAGATGTAATCAGCAACCATCTCTTCTTTTAGGTCTGCGATGTAGCACTCTGATGCACCTGACGCTTTGGCTTTTTCTTCGATGCCTGCTAGTTCTTCTTCGCCTTGGCCAACATCGGCTACAAACGCAACCACTTCACAATCATAATTTTCTTTCAGCCATGGAATGATCACTGATGTATCCAGACCGCCAGAGTATGCGACAACTACTTTATTTACTTGAACTTTGCTCATTTTACTTCTCCAAATTCCCGGCGCTGCGCTTGGCGGTCAGTGCTACGGGTTACTTCCTGTTAATTCTTATTTAGTCCAACGTCTGTGCATTGAAACGAAATTGTTTATTCCATCTTTACTGAGGTAGAAACTGGGTACCAATGCTTTGACCAGCAAACAGAGCCGTCAGCTTGTCTGGGTAACGCCATGTTGCCACTTCAATAGGTCGACCGAGGTCATTGGCGGCTTCAAGCGCGGCTTGTACCTTAACGATCATGCCATCAGTGATAACGTGGCCATCAATCAAGTTTTGCGCTTGTTTCTCATCAAGGCTTTTAATCAAATGACCTTTGCCATCCAATACACCGCTCACATCAGAAAGCAGCACCAATTCAGCATCTAGACTGCCCGCGACTGCGACTGCAGCTTGGTCAGCGTTAACGTTCATCATCTGCCCTTGCTCAGTCAAGCCAATCGAACTAATGATTGGCAGTGCACCTGTCGCCAATACTGCTTGAAGTACCGATGAATCACCTGGGGTCGCTTTACCCACCGCACCTAGCTCTGGATCAAGCTCTTCGATATGACAGAGACCACCATCGGCAAGGCTTAAACCAACGGCGTTAAGGCCATCTTTAATCGCTTGTCCTTGCAGCATCTTATTTGCCGTACCCGCTAATGCACCAGCGATCACTGGGATCTGCTCATAAGGAGTCACACGTAAACCATTTTTCTTAACAGTTTCCAGTTGTAGTTTCGCCATAAGATCGTCCACTAGATAACCTCCACCATGGACGATCACAATTCGTCGCTGAGCTTGTTGTTGGTAAGTGGCAATCGCACCAAATACCTGACTTAATGTCTCAGTACACGACAGTGCAGCACCGCCTAATTTGATCACTAATGGAGTTTGTTTGTTATCTGTCATCACTTATTCCTTCCCTGCCCAATTAAACAAGAGCAGTCAGCTCTGGAAATCCGTAGTGGATGTTTACACATTGCATCGCTTGACTTGATGCACCTTTAAGTAAGTTATCAATCGCTGAAACAACGATGATATGCTCACCTTGAACCTTCCAACCTATATCGCAGAAAGGCGTATTCTCTACATTCTGTAGTGTTGGCAATGTTGACTCTGTCAGCCTCACTGCCGGTTTGTCTTGGTAAGCCGAGGTAAATGCTTCAGCAATCTGAGCTTCTGTTACGCCTGCTTTGAGTTTCATCGTGATAGTGGCCAAGATGCCACGCTTAAAGTTGCCAAGATGAGGAGTGAAAATCACATCCGTACCCAGGTGAGAAGCGATCTCAGGCTGATGACGATGATTAAACACACCGTAAGCTTGTAAGCTCACTTCGCAAAAGCTGTTGGTCATTGACGCTTTTCTGCCCGCCCCTGACACACCGCTCGTGGCATTAATTACTGGCCACTGATTAGTATCAACCAAGGCATTGTCGAGTAGCGGTTTGATCGCTAACTGAGAAGCGGTTGGATAACAACCCGGCACGGCAATCAGTTGACTCTGTTTAATCCCTTCCGCATTCCACTCGGCAAGTCCGTACACCGAATTATCTAACCAAGCTTCATGTTGATGCTCAAAACCGTAGAACTGATCGTAAAAACCATCTTTCTTAACGCGGAACGCACCAGACAGGTCAAACACTTGGCAACCTTGCTCTAGAAAGATTGGCGCTAAGTCATGACTCACTTCATGAGCCGTGGCTAAAAACACCACATCACTTTGCTTAGCGACTTCAGCCGGATTTTTTAGCGGCTCTACCGAATGACTAATAATGCCCGCTAGCTTACCGTGCAGCTCAGCGATGCTCTTACCAGCATCTAGACTATTGGCGGAAACATACAAACCTGATAGCGTTAGTTCAGGGTGTTTGTGCACCATCAGAGCGAGTTCTGCTCCTGTGTAACCGCTTGCGCCTATGATTGTGGTTTTAAGCATCTCTTACATCCGTTTTGACTTAAAATCGTCACTCTCGTTGTGACTATAAATTTAAATTATTCGCCTTTTATTGGTTTTTTATTCAATAAAAGTGATTTAATATGTGTTTTACCTTCTTAACCCAAATCTGTCAACAGGGAAAGTAAACTAATTATGCAATTACCAAGTTTTCTAGAGGTCTACAGCGGCCTAATCTCCACCTCATCGATCAGCTCGACAGATCCAAGTTGGGATGAAGGCAATGCACAAGTGATTGAAAAGCTCGCCACTTGGTTAAAAGACATCGGTTTTGAAGTAAACCTGACGGAAGTGGAAGCGGGTAAATTCAACCTCATCGCCAAGAAAGGCTCTGGTGAAGGCGGCCTACTGCTTGCTGGTCACAGTGATACGGTGCCCTTTGATGAGGGACGTTGGAACTATGAGCCGCATGCACTCACTGAAGCGAACAATCGCTTTTACGGTTTAGGTACTGCGGATATGAAAGGTTTCTTTGCCTTTATTATTGAAGCAGTTAAAAAAGTCGACTGGAGCAAACAGACCAAGCCGCTCTATATCCTTGCGACCTGTGATGAAGAGACCACCATGCTCGGCGCTCGCCATTTCACTGACAGTGCCCCTTTCAAGCCGGATTACTGCATTATTGGTGAACCTACCAGTCTAGTACCCATTCGCGGTCACAAAGGTCATGTTGCCAATGCCGTGCGTGTGACGGGTAAATCAGGCCACTCTTCTGATCCAGCGCTAGGCGTCAACGCGATTGAAATCATGCATGAGGTGCTGTTTGCTCTGATGCAGCTGCGCGACAAATTGATCAAAGAGTATCACCATCCAGGGTTTGCCATCCCTAGTCCAACTCTAAACCTTGGTCACATTCATGGTGGTGATAGTGCTAACCGTATTTGTGGCTGTTGTGAGCTGCACTATGATGTGCGACCACTACCGGGAATCAGCTTAGATGGCCTCGATAATATGTTGCGTGGCGCGCTAAAAGAAGTTGAAGCAAAATGGCCTGGGCGTATTTCCATTACCCCACTGCACGAACCGATTCCTGGCTATGAGTGTCAACATGACCATCCATTTATTGCTGGCGTAGAAGAGATTTGTGGTGTTGATTCTGAAACGGTCAATTACTGTACTGAAGCGCCGTTTTTGCAACAGCTGTGTCCAACACTGGTACTCGGGCCAGGTTCAATTGACCAAGCCCACCAACCCGATGAGTTCTTAGCGTTTGACTTTATCGATCCAACCATCGATGTTCTGTCAAAAGCGATGCATAAATATTGTTTTTAGCAAGAGCTGAAAAGCTGGGACTTTTTAGAAGGTTGACGTATTGCGTCAACCTTTTTTATTTCAATAGATAAAGCAGTCATCCTCAAGAGCGAGGGACGAGTGAGATGGGGATCTCCCAAAGCAAACCGAAAATCCAAAGAGATTCCCTACTCGCTCCTTCGTCACTCTATGGAATGACAATTTCTCCAAACATCAAAGACCAGAACTCAATCCCGTTTTTCATATGACGAAGTCCATTTGCATGGTGCATCCTCTGTCTCATTCTGTAAGAAAGTTTCAACATAATTAGTCAAATACATAGCTCGCACAGGGTTACATTCACTTGCACAATATTTGCAAACTTAGCCTACAGTAATTGACTCCAGGCGACATTTTTCGCTAGATTGTTTACCTAACAAGGAACATTGGATGTAATTTTTTTACAAGGCAGGATGACAATGAACGAGAAATACTCTGCTCTCAGAAGCAATGTGAGCATGCTAGGACACTTGCTCGGCAACACCATCAAGGACGCACATGGTGACGTACTTCTAGAGAAAGTAGAAACCATTCGTAAACTTTCTAAGTCCGCCCTCGCAGGCAACCAAAAAAATCGTGACAGCTTAATCGAAGAGATTAAAAGCCTGCCAAATGAACAACTCACCCCAGTTGCTCATGCATTCAACCAATTTCTAAACCTTACTAACATGGCAGAGCAGTACCATACGATCTCTCGCCACTGTGACGCTCACGTTTGCGAGCCTGATGCTATCAACTCGCTTTTCTCTAAGTTGGCGCAAAATGACATCAGCAAGCTAGATACCGCACAAGCCGTTCGTGATCTCAACATTGAGTTGGTACTCACCGCTCACCCAACTGAAATCACTCGTCGCACCATGATCAACAAGCTGGTCAAAATCAATGAGTGTCTATCTAAGCTTGAACTTGGTGAGTTATCCGTTAAAGAACGTGCGAAAACAGAACGTCGCCTAGAGCAACTTATCGCCCAAAGCTGGCACTCAGATACCATTCGCCAACAGCGACCAACGCCGCTTGATGAAGCAAAATGGGGCTTTGCCGTTGTAGAGAACTCGCTATGGGAAGCGGTACCAGACTTTTTGCGCGAACTCGATCAGCGCCTAGAAGGTTACCTAGGTGAAGGTCTACCGATTGATGCGCGTCCAGTACATTTTTCGTCTTGGATGGGCGGCGACCGTGACGGTAACCCATTTGTTACTCATACCATTACCCGTGAAGTCCTACTGCTTTCTCGCTGGAAAGCGGCTGACCTTTACCTAGGCGACATTAACGAGTTGGTTAGCGAACTGTCGATGACCCAGTGTAATGATGCTGTTCGTGCACTCGCGGGTGAAGATGAGCACGAACCATACCGTGCGGTTCTTAAAGAGCTTCGCGCGCTGTTGAACGAAACCAAAGAAATTCTAGACGCTAAGATTCACGGCCAAAAGTTAGCAGTGAAAGCGCCACTACAACGCATTGAGCAACTGTGGGAACCATTATACGCGTGTTACCAGTCACTGCATGAGTGTGGCATGGGCATCATCGCTGATGGTTCACTGCTTGATACCCTGCGCCGTATTAAAGCGTTTGGTGTTCACCTCGTTCGTCTCGATATTCGCCAAGAGAGTACTCGCCATTCAGATGTACTGTCTGAGTTAACTCGCTACCTAGGCATTGGCGATTACGACCAATGGAGCGAGCAAGATAAAGTTGCCTTCCTGACCAATGAACTGGCTTCTAAGCGTCCTCTTCTTCCTCGTGATTGGGAACCTTCAGAGTCAGTCAAAGAAGTACTCGATACCTGTAAGATTGTTGCTCTGCAGCCTCGTGAAGCGTTTGGTGCTTACGTTATTTCTATGGCACGTACCGCTTCTGATGTATTAGCCGTTCACCTACTGCTACAGGAGTCAGGTTGTCCTTACCGCATGGACGTGTGTCCTCTATTCGAAACATTAGACGATTTGAACAACGCTGAAGCGGTCATCAAACAACTAATGGGTATCGACTTATACCGCGGATTCATCCAGAACCACCAGATGGTCATGATCGGCTACTCTGATTCAGCGAAAGATGCGGGCGTAATGTCGGCAGGCTGGGCGCAATATCATGCAATGGATTCACTGGTTAAAGTTGCCGAAGAAGAAGGCGTAGAACTGACGCTGTTCCACGGCCGCGGCGGTACTATCGGTCGTGGTGGTGCGCCTGCGCATGCAGCACTGCTTTCTCAGCCACCGAAGAGCCTGAAAGGCGGTCTACGTGTGACAGAGCAAGGTGAGATGATCCGCTTTAAGCTAGGTCTACCTGATGTTGCCGTAAACAGCTTTAATCTGTACGCAAGTGCAATTCTAGAAGCTAACCTGCTGCCGCCACCAGAGCCTAAGCAAGAGTGGCGTGAGCTAATGGATGTACTGTCTGAAGTGAGCTGTGAAGCTTACCGTAAGGTTGTACGCGGCGAGCCTGACTTCGTCCCTTACTTCCGTCAAGCAACGCCTGAACTAGAGCTGGGTAAACTACCGCTAGGTTCTCGTCCTGCCAAACGTAACCCGAAAGGTGGTGTCGAAAGCCTACGTGCGATCCCTTGGATTTTCTCTTGGAGCCAAAACCGTCTGGTTCTACCGGCATGGCTTGGCGCTGGCGAAGCGATTCAATACTCAGTCGACAAAGGCCACCAAGCGCTACTAGAAGAGATGTGTCGTGAGTGGCCATTCTTCTCGACTCGCCTAGGTATGCTTGAAATGGTTTACACCAAGTGTAATCTAGAAATTTCTCGCTACTACGATGAGCGACTGGTAGACAGCGAGCTACTACCACTGGGCGATCGCTTACGTGATCAACTACAGCAAGATATCAAAGCGGTACTGAACGTAGAAAACAACGAGAACTTGATGCAGAGCGACCCTTGGGGTTTAGAATCCATTCGTCTACGTAACA
The DNA here is from genome assembly GCF_000176235.1 of Vibrio orientalis CIP 102891 = ATCC 33934. Taxonomy (NCBI): domain Bacteria; kingdom Pseudomonadati; phylum Pseudomonadota; class Gammaproteobacteria; order Vibrionales; family Vibrionaceae; genus Vibrio; species Vibrio orientalis. The sequence continues at coordinate 2,330,813 of NZ_ACZV01000005.1, forward strand.
TCTACGTCGAGCCATTGAACATGTTGCAAGCAGAGCTGCTATATCGTACTCGTCAGAGTGAAGAGTCTGCACCAGAGCTTGAAGAAGCATTAATGGTGACCATAGCAGGCATTGCCGCGGGTATGCGTAATACCGGTTAACGCCACCAGCGCCGATAAAAGAAAAGGTTGATGTGCAAGCATCAACCTTTTTTATATGGCAATTGAACAAAACACTAGACACAACAACCCAAACAAGCGACAAAACGACGATCAAAACAGCACAAAACTTCACTCACGACTCATTATTGAGATTTTTGTCAGTTTTTTGGGCTATTTTGTCCTTCTATTCCACTTTATGCTTATTATTTAGATATACTACTCAACCTCTACAGCGACACATATAAAATCTACATGCTGTAGTACCTCGATAATTTACTTATCGATCCTAGGTGATAAACCGGCTTTTCAAGGTGACATGACCAACTTTGGTTGGTGCTGCTTTTTTATACTATGAAGAGTGCCTCAAGAAGCACGACAGTAATCAAGCAGTTGTATTTAGTAGTTTATTTACCTTTTGGATTGAAGACATGTCATTACCACACGTTATCTTAACCGTTCTAAGCACACGCGACGCAACCGGATACGACATCACTAAAGAATTTTCTGCCACTATCGGCTATTTCTGGAAAGCGAGCCACCAACAAGTTTATCGCGAGCTAAACAAAATGGCTCAAAACAACTTAGTGACTTGCGTACTAGAGCCTCAAGAAGGCAAACCAGACCGTAAGGTTTACTCAATTACTGATTCAGGCCGAGTTGCTCTTGGTGAATGGTTTGATCAGCCGACAGCTCATCCAACTGTTCGTGACGAGTTTTCTGCAAAATTGATGGCTTGTGCCGTGCAACCTTCAGCGCCATACCGAGTTCAGCTTTCTGAGCTGGTTGAAGAGTCACGTAAGCTGGTTACGCACTACCAAGAAATTGAAAACGCATACTACCCAGCAACGACGACGCTTGATAAGCAACAACGTCTTGAGCGTATGACACTACGTAGAAACCTGCTGCTTCGCCAAGCTTGGATCACATGGGCAGAAGAAGTATTAGTTGAGCTAGAAGAGCTAGCATAACTTACGACTAAAACGAAAAAAGGTTGGCCATGGCCAACCTTTTTATTTTTAAACCTAGGGATTAAATCCCATCACCACCAATAAAGCTCTGTGAACGACCATTAAACTGCTGATCCATATCCAATGATGGTTTGTCCGTCTTCGGTCGGCCAACAATCTTAGCAGGAACCCCTGCAACGGTAGTATGTGCTGGAACAGGCTGAAGAACCACGGAACATGAACCAATCTTGGCCCCTTCACCCACTTCGATATTACCTAAAATCTTAGCACCGGCACCAATCATCACGCCTTCACGGATTTTCGGGTGGCGATCACCGCACTCTTTACCCGTACCACCTAGCGTTACGTCTTGCAGAATAGAAACATCATTTTCTACAATGGCGGTTTCACCAATCACAATACCAGTGGCGTGATCGAGCATGATGCCGCGACCAATTTTAGCCGCAGGGTGAATGTCGACCTGACACGCGACTGAGATTTGATTCTGTAGATAGGTCGCCAGTGCGATTCGGCCTTGTTTCCATAGCCAGTTTGCCACTCGGTAGCCTTGCAGAGCGTGATAGCCTTTTAAATACAGTAGTGGCATTGAATACATCGCAACCGCTGGGTCACGATTCACTGTCGCACAGATATCGCATGCTGCCGCTGCACTGATGCCAGGATCGGCATTCAACGCTTCTTCAACGACTTCCCTGACTGCCATTGCCGGCATAGATGCAGTGTTGAGCTTATTGGCTAGAATATAGCTCAGCGCCGCACTCAGGCTATCATGCTTAATAATCGTCGCATGATAGAAGCTTGCTAACATTGGCTCTTGCTCAGAAAGCTCGCGAGCTTCCTTGATAATGGTTTGCCAAACTTTCTGTTTCTCACAATGTTTCATTTATATACCTAGTACTGAATCCCTAGTACGGCGTTAGCGCTCAAATTATGCTTCCGCTTTCTTATCACGAGCTAACAAATCTTTTGCAGCTAAGTGTGCATCCTTCCCTTGATACAATACTTGATAAATTTGGTCAACAATTGGCATCTCTACGCCCATGCGTTCAGCCAATAAATAAACCTCTTTTGTGTTGCGGTAACCCTCGACCACCTGACCAATTTCTTCTTGGGCAGTATCGACATCTTTCCCCTTACCTAAAGCAAGACCAAAGCGGCGGTTACGCGACTGGTTATCGGTACAAGTAAGTACAAGGTCGCCTAAACCCGCCATACCCATAAAGGTTTCAGGTTGTGCACCTAATGCTGCGCCTAGACGCGTCATCTCAGCAAGGCCACGAGTGATAAGCGCAGTACGCGCATTAGCACCAAAGCCAATGCCATCAGACATGCCGGCACCAATCGCAATCACGTTCTTCACTGCGCCGCCAAGCTGCATGCCTATAAAGTCGCTATTAGCATAAACACGGAAAGTTTTGCTGCAGTGGATTTTCTCTTGGAGATCGGCAACAAATTCAGCATCTGGTGACGCAACAGAAATCGCTGTTGGCATCCCCATCGCCAGCTCTTTAGCAAATGTTGGCCCTGACAGAACCGCTAATGAGTAACCTTCACCAATCGCATCAAACGCCACTTCTTTGAGTAGACGGCCAGTTTCAGGCTCAAGCCCCTTGGTCGCCCAACAAATACGCGTATCTTCGCGCAGGAAAGGCTTGACGTTATTCAGCACGATACCAAATACATGGCTAGGAACAACCACCAGTAAATCGCGGCTTGATTGCACCGCTTTTTCTAAATCTGACTCAACGATTAGAGACTCAGGAAAATCAATACCTGGTAAGAATTCATGGTTGGCGCGATCCGCTTCTAGTTGAGCCATATGCTCTGGATCATGGCCCCAAATTACTACGTTTGCACCATTGCGCGCCAAAGAGATTGCCAGTGAAGTACCGTATGAACCAGCACCCAGTACTGTCATCGCAATTTCTTTACCATAAGCATTATTGGTCTTATCTTTCATTGTTCCGCCTGATTGTCATTCGGGTAACTAGACTCTTATCGTTAAACTCTACACGAGATTAAAAATTAACAATAAGTATCCAGCAAAACGTCGGCTCTACATGCCTCTAAACAAAAAATGCACATCGCGTCGATAATAGACACTCTGTGCATTTTTTACAGCGCCTCTGTGTCACAGAGGACAATTAATTATGCTTCAGCTTGACCTTCAGTCTGAGCTTGCTGCTGTAGGTAGTTCATAAACAGAGCATCAAAGTTAACTGGTGCTAGGTTTAGTTGCGGGAACGTACCTTTAACCACTAGGCTTGAGATAGTTTCACGAGCATATGGGAATAGGATGTTCGGGCAGAATGCACCTAGGCAGTGTGCAAGTTGACCAGCTTCCATCTTATCAGCAGTGAAGATACCACCTTGTTGAACTTCACATAGGAATGCGTTCTCTTCAGCGTTCTTAACCGTCACTGTTAGACGTAGAACCACTTCGTATACACCTTCACCTAGTTCACGGCTTTGAGTGTCTAGATCCAGTTTTACATCTGGGTTCCACTCTTTTTGGAACATGTCAGGAGAGTTAGGCGCCTCAAAAGATACGTCTTTTAGGAAAATACGTTGAATTGCGAAGTTCTGTGCTTCTTGTTGTGGTGCTGCTTCAGCCATTTTAAAAATCCTTTAATCCTGCATTAAATAGTCTTACTGGAGACTAACCGAGAGACGTTGCTATGACTAGGTTTCCGATAAAATTCGTGGAACTCTTCACATCTCTCTAAAACAAACGCTGATTTTTCAATCAGCGTTTCGATATTGGGCGTTGGAATTACTTCTTGCCTTTAACTAAAGGCATGTTTGCTTCACTCCAAGCGATCAAACCGCTTTTCAGCAAGTTAACGTTTTCAAAACCTGCTTTTGCAAGAAGGTTTGCACTCTCTTGCGCAGTTTGACCAGTCTTACATACCACAATGATTGGGTCTGATTTGTGGTTTTCAAGGCTACCAAAGTTACCCGCTTTAATGTCTGACGGTAAAATGTGAACTGCATCCGTAATATGACCTTTACGGAATTCATCTTTACTGCGGATATCAACCACAACGCCGCTTTCACGGTTCATTAGTTGGGTTGTCTGCGCTGCTGTGATCTCTTTGTAAGCCGCTGTTGATGACTTAACGATGTTCATGATCAAGGCGACAACAAGACCTACCCAAACCACAGATAGAATCATGTTCTCTTGAAAAAATGCGATGTACTCTTGCATGTCCTGTGCTCTTTGATGATAGAACCGCAGCTTCAAATATGAAGGATATAGCGATCCTAGGCTAAAAATTCAGTTCTGAAGTATAGCGAGGATAAGATGCCTAAGCGAGTCAATTACACGCAGAATAGGGATCTATTACACATTTACCTATGCTCTAGGGAATGGAAATGCCGTCACCTGATCAATATGATCACAACCGATCGCAAGCATTATCAGGCGATCGATACCGAGAGCAACCCCAGCACATTCTGGCAAGCCCGACTGTAAGGCGGCAATCAAGTGATGGTCAATAGGCTGAGGGGCTAATCCCATCTCGATACGTTTAGCATTGTCGGACTCAAAACGATTCAGCTGTTCTTGCGGGTTATCCAATTCATGGAAGCCGTTCGCCAACTCAATGCCCTTGAAGTAGACCTCAAAGCGATCAGCCACACGCGAATCTTGCGGGTTAATTTTCGCTAGCGCCGCTTGTGATGCTGGGAAGTCGTAAACAAATGCAGGAACATGTTGGCCGATTTTATTTTCAACACCAATACTGAATAGTAACTGCAGCAAGGTATCACGATCTTGTTCGGGCTCTGCGATATCACTTAAGCCCAATGTCGCGGCAACTGTTTTTAGCTCAGCCATCGAGCCTTCTAATGGACACACACCCAAGACATTCATAAACGCTTGTTGATAGCTCATGCGCTCAGCCTCACCACACTGAAGCACTAACTGCAGTAGCGCATCCATTTCGTCCATTAGCTTGTGATGATCAAACCCTACTCGGTACCATTCCAACATGGTGAATTCTGGGTTGTGATAACGGCCGCTCTCTTCATTACGAAAGGCCTTATTAATTTGATAGATACAGCCACTACCCGCCGCGAGTAAGCGCTTCATATGGAATTCTGGGCTGGTCATAAAGTAGAGCTTGCGGCCATCCGCATAACCCGGGCCGACAAATTCAGTTTGGAAGGTATGCAAGTGAATATCAGTCACTGTGGCATGACTCATCGCTGGAGTGTCTACCTCCAACACATCACGCTGTGCAAAGAATTGGCGAATTTTCGCCACAATATCGGCGCGTTGGCGCAGTTGAAAGACCGACGCGGTTGGTTGCCACTGATTGCTCATCGTAGAAAATCTCATCTCTATATCTGGCGAGGAAAATAGCAAGTTTATTGATATTTGCCTAGCTTAATACCACTCAAGAGTGGTCACAGATATTGTTCATAATTGAAGCAAGTAATTTACGTAGCACAGTACAAAAAACATCCTTCATTAACTCTACTATTAATGCTGCTAATGTTACGTAACAGAGACTTAACAAGCATAAGATTCAGCTAAGCCCCCAATCTGTTCTTGCCGTGATTGCAGTCACATAACCTATATTTTTTATGCCCTTTGATGCACTACCGGAGCAAAAAGCTAAATGAATCAATTTTTCTGTCATTTAGCTCTTCTACACTAACCCTACCACTTTTGGGGTGTTTCCCCATTTAATTATAACAAGCGGAAGATTCCGCACTTTCACACTGGAGGATAACTGTGCAAATTATCACCACAGATATCGCAGTCATCGGCGCAGGCGGCGCTGGTCTTCGTACTGCTATTGCAGCAGCTGAAGCAAACCCTGACTTAGAAGTTGCTCTGATTTCTAAAGTTTACCCTATGCGTTCTCACACAGTCGCAGCGGAAGGTGGCTCAGCAGCAGTTATCAAGGATGAAGATAGCCTAGACAACCACTTCAACGACACTGTTGGCGGTGGCGACTGGCTATGTGAACAGGACGTTGTTGAATACTTTGTAGAAAACGCGACTCGCGAAATGATCCAAATGGAGCAATGGGGTTGCCCATGGAGTCGTAAAGAGAACGGTGAAGTCAACGTACGCCGCTTTGGCGGTATGAAAGTTGAGCGCACTTGGTTCGCAGCCGATAAAACCGGCTTCCACATGCTTCACACCCTATTCCAGACATCAATGAAGTACGACAACATCAAGCGTTTTGATGAGTACTTTGTGGTGGATCTGCTTGTGGACGAAGGTGAGGTTCAAGGCCTTATCGCGATTCACATGTCAGAAGGTGAACTGGTTACCATCAAAGCAAAATCTGTTGTACTCGCAACTGGTGGTGCAGGCCGCGTTTACCACTGTAACACTAACGGCGGTATCGTAACGGGCGACGGCATGGCGATGGCTTACCGTCACGGCGTACCTCTACGTGATATGGAGTTCGTTCAATACCACCCAACAGGTCTGCCTGGTACAGGTATCCTGATGACTGAAGGTTGTCGTGGTGAAGGCGGTATCATCGTCAATAAGAATGGCTACCGTTACCTACAAGATTACGGCATGGGCCCTGAAACTCCAGTGGGTGAGCCAAAGAACAAATACATGGAACTGGGTCCTCGTGACAAGGTTTCACAAGCTTTCTGGCACGAACAGCAGAAAGGCAACACCATCAAACACCCTCTAGGTGATGTGGTGCACCTAGACCTTCGCCACTTAGGTGAAGAGTACTTGCAAGAACGTCTACCTTTCATTTGTGAGCTAGCGAAAGCGTACGTTAACGTCGACCCAGCGAAAGAGCCGATTCCAATTCGTCCAACGGTGCACTACACCATGGGTGGCATTGAAACTAACGGCGAATGTGAGACGCGCATTAAAGGTCTATTCGCAGTCGGTGAATGTGCTTCTGTTGGTCTTCACGGTGCAAACCGTCTTGGCTCTAACTCACTGGCTGAGTTTGTAGTATTCGGTCGCGTTGCGGGTGAGCAAGCGGTGAAACGTGCAGCAGAATTCAAAGGCTGGAACGAAGAATCGATCGCCGCTCAAGTGAAAGCGGTTGAAGAGCGCATCGCTGCTCTGATGAACCAAGAAGGTGACGAAAACTGGGCTGATATCCGTACTGAAATGGGTCACACCATGGAAGCGGGTTGTGGTATCTACCGTCAAGAAGACTTGATGCAAGAGACCATCAACAAAATTACTGAACTGAAAGCTCGTTACAAAAACATCAGCATCAAAGACAAAGGCAAAGTGTTCAACACTGACCTACTTTACGCTATCGAAGTGGGCTACGGCCTAGAAGTTGCTGAAGCAATGGTTCACTCTGCGATTCTACGTAAAGAGTCTCGTGGTGCGCACCAACGTCTTGATGACAACTGCACTGAGCGTGATGATGTGAACTTCCTCAAACACTCTCTGGCCTTCTTCAAAGAAGATGCGGCTCCAAGTATCGACTACAGCAACGTGAAGATTACTAAATCTCAACCAAAAGCTCGTCTATACGGTGAAGCAGCAGAAAAAGCGGCAGCAGAAGAAGCAGCTAAGGCAGCAGAGAAGAAAGCAGAGGAGCAAGCATAATGTCAGCGAATCGCATCCAAAAAGTAGAGATTCTGCGTTACGATCCAGAGCAAGACGCAGAACCGCACTTTCAAACTTTTGAAGTGCCGTTTGATGAAACCATGTCAACGCTTGATGCGCTTGGCTACATCAAAGACAACCTAGACAAAGATCTCTCTTACCGTTGGTCTTGTCGTATGGCGATCTGTGGTTCTTGCGGCATCATGGTGAATGGCGTACCTAAGCTAGCTTGTAAGAGCTTCCTACGTGATTACCCAAATGGCGTCAAGATCGAGCCACTAGCAAACTTCCCAATTGAGAAAGACTTAATCGTTGATATGACGCCGTTCATCGAGCGCCTAGAAGCGATCAAACCTTACATCATTGGTAACGACCGCAAGCCTGAAGATGGTACTAACCTACAAACACCTGAGCAAATGGCGAAGTACAAGCAATTTGCTGGTTGTATCAACTGTGGTCTTTGCTACGCAGCGTGTCCTCAATTTGGCCTAAACCCTGAGTTCATCGGTCCTGCAGCATTAACGCTTGCGCATCGTTACAACCTAGATAGCCGTGACAACGGTAAATCTGAGCGTATGGCGCTAATTAATGGTGAAAACGGCGCCTGGGGCTGTACTTTTGTTGGTTACTGTTCAGACGTATGTCCGAAGAACGTAGACCCAGCGGCAGCGGTAAACCAAGGCAAAGTTGAGTCATCTATGGACTTTGTGATTTCAATGTTCAAGCCTGATGGCACCCCAACAAAAACAGCAGAGGAGGCGTAAGATGAGCAACCGTAAACCTTACGTTCGTGAAGTAAAGCGTACTTGGTGGAAGAACCATCCGTTTTACCGCTTCTACATGCTACGTGAAGCAACTGTACTGCCATTGATTCTTTTTACTATTTTCCTAACTTTCGGTTTGGGCTCTTTAGTGAAAGGTCCTGAAGCTTGGCAAGGCTGGCTGGAGTTTATGGCCAACCCGTTAGTCGTAGCGATCAACATTGTTGCCCTACTTGGTAGCCTACTTCATGCTCAGACTTTCTTTAGCATGATGCCGCAAGTGATGCCAATTCGCTTAAAAGGCAAGCCAGTGGATAAGAAGATCATTGTGCTCACTCAGTGGGCAGCAGTGGCATTTATTTCACTAATCGTCTTAGTCGTGGTTTAAGGAGCGTAAACGATGAAACCTAATTACTCTGTAGATACAGCTCCTAAACGTTCTGATGAGCCAATCTGGTGGGGCCTATTTGGCGCTGGTGGTACTTGGTTTGCAATGATCACGCCGATTACTGTGCTTGTACTAGGTATCTTAGTACCACTTGGTGTGATTGATGCAGAAGCTTTGAGCTATGAGCGTGTGGCAGGCTTCGCGACTAGCATTATTGGCGCACTGTTCATCATTGGCACACTCGCGCTACCGATGTGGCATGCGATGCACCGTGTTCACCACGGCATGCACGACCTTAAGTTCCACACCGGTCTAATTGGCAAAGTAGCGTGTTACGCATTTGCAGGTTTGATTACAGCGTTGGCAGTTATCTTCATTTTCATGATTTAAGCCACTCGTTGCTGATATAAAAATCCCTCGCCATGGCGAGGGATTTTTTTATTTCAGTAAGCTTTGTTGCTTCGCCATTTGATGAGCAAACTTGGGCGCCGCCCACAATGAAGGCAAAATAATGAATGACGCGGGAACGGCGGTGATGACGATGAAAGATTGCAAAGCAGAAATGCCGCCCTCTCCCATTGAGATTAACACAATCGCAATTGCCCCCATCACGATGCCCCAGAAGGTACGAATCAGCGCGTTTGGTTGGCTATCACCTGTCATCACCATACTAATGGTGTAGGTCATTGAGTCACCTGTAGTGACAATAAACGTGGTGGTCAAAATCAGAAACAGAACCGCCAGTAACAGCGAAAATGGCAACTGCTGAGTAATCGCTAATAACGCCCCCGGCAGATTGAAACCTTCAAAGCCTGCCTTGATACTGCCTGGGTTGGCCAGTTCAAATGCCAGACCACTGCCACCGACAATACTAAACCAGAAACAGGTTATAAGCGGTGCAACGATACTGATGGCTAAGATAAGTTGGCGAATAGTTCGACCTCGTGAGATACGAGCAATAAAGATCGCCATCATCGGTGCGTAACCAATAAACCATCCCCAAAAGAACACGGTCCACCAGCTGAGCCAATTAGTATCGCCGCGATATAAGGCCATTGGCACGAAATTATCAATCATTCGCCCCATACCTTGGATATAACCATCGACGATAAAACTCGTTGGTCCGGCAATCAAAATAAACACCACCAACACCAACGATAGAATGATGTTATAGCGGCTGATAAGTTGCATTCCTTTACTCAGGCCACTCAGCGCCGATAAGGTGTAGGCCGCCATTGCCAGTAGGACGACCAAAGTTTGCGTCATCAGCCCATCAGGAATGCCAAATAATGCATTAACGGCATAGCTGATTTGCAAACCTAGGAAACCGATCGGCCCAATGGTGCCTGCTGCCACGGCGATAATACTCAACGCATCGACCGTATTACCAAACCAACCGTGCAGCGCGCGTTCGCCAAATACCGGATAAAGCAAAGTGCGCGGTTTAAGTGGTAAGCCTTTATCGTAATGAAGGTGCATCAAGACAATCGAAGATAATGACCCCAAGATCGCCCAAGCTAAGAATCCCCAGTGCATAAAAGATTGAGAGAGTGCATTGATCGCCATCTCGCGAGCTTCATCTTGGCCATAGAATGGCGGCGGTGCGACAAAGTGAGCGATAGGCTCTGCAGCAGCCCAGAATACTCCGCCACCAGCAAGCAAGGTACACAGCAAGATTGAAAGCCACTTGAACGTGCCCACTTCCGGTTGCTCTAAACCACCTAAACGCACATATCCGGTCTGGCCTAATGTTAGGAATAAACCAATAACGAAGTTAGCAAGAATCAACAACTGCCAATAGCCGCCAAAAAATTGAGTCGCGTAACCAAAGCCACTGTTGACTAAATCGGTCAATAACTGGGTATCAAACAATGCCAGCAGCACAAAGATGGTAAGGAAGCTTCCGCTGATCCACAGAACAGGGTTAGATAGCTCTAGCTGGGAACGTATGTTTGCTTTGTTGGGTAGATGGAGTGAAGTTGTCGAGTTATCGACATTAGAAATGCAGGGGTCTCCTGCCGCCAAACTGGCTCTAGACATTAGAGTCTCGCTTTTGCTGGCCCGATAATTCGGGTTAGGCGTGTTTCCCTCCCATTACAAAAATAATGTGAGGACGATCATAAAAGCGCGCCATCATACAGAGAAAAAAGCTAATTGCACACCACATTCTCGATGTTTTTATATACAGATAGCAATGATATAAAACAAAACACTAATCATCCTTACTTTAGTGAAGCAAAATAACATTTAATAAAACAACAACTTACCTCAATACTATAAAAAAGCCCGCTCATTTGAGCGGGCTTTATATTTACATTGAGTACTAAAGAATAAAGCGGCTTAAATCTTCATCTTCAATCGTATCACCAAGTTTCGCTTTCACGTATTCAGCGTCAATCGTTAACTTAGAACCCGCTTTATCTGTTGCTTCGAATGAGATCTCATCCATTAAGCGTTCCATAACAGTATGCAGACGACGCGCACCGATGTTTTCAGTGGTTTCATTCACTGTCCACGCCGCTTCAGCGATTTGAGTGATACCTTCTTCGGTAAACTCAATATCCACTTCTTCCGTCTTCATAAGCGCAATGTACTGCTCAGTAAGAGACGCTTTTGGCTCAGTCAGGATGCGTTTAAAGTCATGGCTTGAAAGAGCTTCAAGTTCCACTCGAATTGGCAGACGACCTTGCAGTTCAGGGATCAGGTCAGATGGCTTTGCTACTTGGAAAGCGCCTGAGGCAACAAATAGGATATGATCTGTTTTAACCATACCGTGCTTAGTTGACACTGTGCTACCTTCAATCAAAGGCAGTAAGTCACGTTGGACACCTTCACGTGATACGTCAGGGCCAGAGCTTTCACCACGCTTACAGATTTTGTCGATCTCATCGATAAACACGATACCATTGTTTTCAACGTTGAAAATCGCCTGCTCTTTTAGCTCTTCTTGATTAACTAGCTTAGCGGCTTCTTCTTCGGTTAACGCTTTAAACGCATCTTTGATTTTTAGCTTTCGCTTCTTCTTGGTGTCGCCAGCTAGGTTTTGGAACATACCTTGTAGCTGGTTAGTCATCTCTTCCATACCAGGAGGAGCCATGATTTCGACACCCATTTGCGGCGCAGCGACATCGATTTCAATCTCTTTATCGTCTAGCTTACCTTCACGTAACTTCTTACGGAAAACCTGACGCGTGTTCGATGAGCTTTCATCTTGCTGCTCATTTTGCCCCCAAGCATCACGTGCTGGAGGCAATAATGCATCAAGAATACGCTCTTCTGCTTGTTCTTCAGCGCGGAACTTCACTTTTTCCATCGCTTGCTGGTGCGTCAACTTAATTGCGACATCCGTTAGGTCACGGATGATGGTTTCTACTTCCTTACCAACGTAACCCACCTCGGTAAACTTGGTCGCTTCTACTTTGATGAAAGGCGCATTAGCCAGTTTAGCTAGACGACGAGCAATTTCGGTTTTACCCACACCCGTTGGACCAATCATTAGAATGTTCTTTGGCGTCACTTCGACACGCAAGCTTTCTTCAAGCTGCATACGGCGCCAGCGGTTACGTAGCGCGATCGCTACCGAGCGCTTAGCATTTTCTTGGCCAATGATATGGCGGTTAAGCTCATGAACAATTTCGCGAGGAGTCATTTCAGACATAATTCAATTCCTTAAATTCGATTTGCACTATCTTTGCTTTTAAGCCGTTACTTACTCTGCTTGAGCAGCCGGAATTTCTAGTTCTTCGATAGTGTGGTGATGGTTGGTAAACACACAGATATCACCCGCAATGGTCAGTGATTTTTCTGCGATTTCACGCGCATCCAATTCTGTATTTTCAAGTAGTGCCGTCGCTGCTGCTTGGGCAAAGTTACCCCCCGAGCCGATCGCAATAAGATCGTTTTCAGGCTGAACCACATCGCCATTACCGGTAATGATCAAAGATGCGGTTTCATCGGCAACGGCCAGCAAAGCTTCCAGTTTGCGCAGGGCGCGGTCACTACGCCAGTCTTTCGCTAGCTCTACCGCCGCTTTGGTTAGGTGGCCTTGGTGCATTTGTAGCTTGCTTTCAAACTTCTCAAACAGTGTAAAAGCATCGGCTGTACCACCAGCAAAGCCCGCTAGAACTTTGTTGTTGTAGAGGCGACGCACTTTGCGCGCATTGCCCTTCATTACTGTGTTACCCAGAGATACTTGTCCATCACCAGCGATGACGACTTTGTTGTTACGACGTACAGATACAATGGTAGTCACGAGTAGGGCCTCATAGTTATTTTAATCTCAGTGTTAAGAAGTATATGAGGTTGCAAGATGGGGAATTCAAGGGGAAAGAAGGAGGTGGAATGACAACGGATAAACAGTCAATAAAAACAAAAGCGAACCCTTAGGCTCGCTTTCTATTATTGTTTCGGTTGTAAGTATTACTGCGTCTCTTTCCAAATCGCACAAGGCTCGATTTTAGCACGCTGCAATTTATGCTTATCTCGCTCAGCATCACGCTTGAACTTGTAAGGCCCTAGTACTACGCGATACCAACTGCTGCCTTCTTTCTTACGGACCTGACTGTTAATGCCCTGGAAGGCAATATCCAGCTTACGAGCTTCTGCTTGTTGGGCGTTTTTGTACGCACCACACTGCATGATGTATGGAATGTCCGATACAACTTGCTCTTTCGCCTTCACTTCAACTTCACGGCTCGGCAAACTATCGACATAATCCCACTTCTCTTCAGGGGGCGGTGGCAATTTCGCTTGAGGTTTCGGCTTAGGTTTAACCGGTTGTGCTACCGGCGCTGGTGGCTCGGGATCCGTACTCAGAAGGTATAAACCATAGCCAAAAATACTTACAAGTAGCACAGCAAGCAGACCACTACGCCAAGGTTTACGACGAGGAGCACTCTTCTTTTTTGCTGGCTTGCGGCTATTACCGCCACGGCCTCTTTTTACGTAATCTCTATTTGCCACGACTAAACATCAATAAAGTTGGTTACTACTTCCGATATGTTAATCCAGATTGTCGCTGGATGACAGCGTAGATATGGAAGCGGCGCATCAAAATGCGCCGCTTTAAAACATCTAAGATTACAGAACTCTAGGTGGCGCGGCACTCTCTCTGACGACCAACTTAGTCTCAAGTAAACGCGAACCCGCACGTACGTCATGACCACGTAGGAGCTCAAGCATCATCAACATTGCTTGACGGCCAATTTCATAGCGTGGTTGTGAAATCGTCGTTAACGGTGGATCACAGTATTGAGCAAAGTGGATGTCATCAAAGCCAACCACTGAAAGATCCTGAGGAACGCGTAAACCAAGCTTCTTCGCTTCTTGAATCGCACCAATTGCCATCGCATCGTTATGACAGAACACTGCGGTTGGTGGCTCAGGTAACGCAAGCAGTTGACGAATCGCTTTTGCACCAGCTTCAAAGGTAAAATCACCATAAGTACAATAACTGGTCGTCATGGTGATGCCCGCACGGCGCAATGCTTGTTGGTAGCCTTGGTGACGGAACTGACATAATGTCGCTGATTCAGGGCCCGAGATCTGCGCCACACGCTTGTGGCCCATCTGGGTTAAGTAATTAACCGCTTCAAATGCCGATGTGAGGTTATCGATGTGCACCGTTGGTAGCTCTAGCTCAGGTGCAAACTCACAAGCCATCACCATAGGTGGGAGATTCTTCTGCTCAGGTTTACTGACATCAAAAGGAAGATCAGTACCTAGCAGTAGCATGCCATCCGCTTGCTTAGTAAATACTAAGTTCACAAATGAGCTTTCGCGTTTCTTTTGTTGCCCACTATCGCCCAGGAGAACAATGTAGCCATGTTCCATAGCAGCATCTTCGATGCCACGAATAATCTCGGTATAGTATGGGTCACAGATATCTGGAATGATTGCGATAATTGTTTTCGACTCATTGCGGCGCAAGTTACGCGCAAGTGAGTTTGGTGAATAACCAGCTTCTAAAACCGCATCTTCGACTCTTTTCCGTGTTGCTGAAGATACCTTTTCTGGATTCATTAGCGCACGTGAAACCGTCGCTGTTGAAACTCCCGCAAGCTGGGCAACATCCTTCATTGTCGCCATATTTTCTTAACCCTCTTCATTTCCTAACTTAGCAGCCTAGTGGCCACCTAAACCTAATGAATTGCATCTAGTCGTCCAGTGAACGACTTGACGTGACGTAGGCTAAAACACCTATCTTCTGTATTTAATTGCAACGCAAACGTTTTACTTACCAACTATCGTTGAAAAACAAACTATTTGCACATGACCTAGTGTATTCATTTCAAAGAGTAAAGTTACGGGAGATTTAACAAAACAGGCAGCTGGTAAGAGATCTTAATCACAAATAAATGAAAAAAAACTGCATATACATTTATCAAAAGCCAAAGGAGAGCTGTTTCGGCGCCCCTCCTTGCAACTTAGGCTGACTTGATCAACTGAGATCTTGTGGCTCGATGTCGAGTGTCCAACGCACTTTTTTTGCGTGCGGGAGCATTTGAATAACCGGCTTGGCACTTGAGAGTAACTTTTGCATCGTTGGACGACTTTGGGTCTGGAGCAATAACTGCCAGCGGTACTTGCCTGCCCTTTTCGCCAGCGGTGCCGGGGTTGGACCTAGCACCTGACAAAAATCATCAAACAACGGATGGGCTTCCAAGGTATGGCGAACTTGGCGTAAAAACTCTTCCACCATTTCCGATTGATTCGCTTCAGCTCTGAACAGGGTTAAAAAGCTGTACGGCGGTAATTGTGCCAACTTCCTCTCTTGTAAGGCGGTGTCTGCGAAGTGGCGATAACTCTTAGTCAATAAAGCCTGTAATAAACTGTGCTCCGGATGGTGAGTTTGTAATACCACCTCGCCCGGCTTACTCGCACGGCCCGCTCGACCCGCTACCTGAATAAAGAGCTGGGCTAAACGTTCAGAGGCGCGAAAATCACTGCTGTAGAGTGAGCCATCAACATCAAGAAGTGCCACCAAGGTCACGTCCGGAAAGTGGTGGCCTTTGGCAAGCATCTGCGTACCAATCAATATCTGGTATTCACCGTTACGAATTGCCCCTAATGCACTCTCTAAGCTACCTTTACGGCGCGTGCTATCACGGTCAATACGAATGGTTTTAAATTCAGGGAACAGCTCCGCCAACTGTTTTTCTAGCTGCTCGGTCCCAACACCAACCGTCACCAAATGCGTTGAACCACAACCTTGGCACTGGTGAATGATCGGCTGCTGAGAACCACAATGATGACAGCGAATCTCATTGCTGGATTGATGGTAAGTGTAATAGGCATCACAGCGTTTACACTCGGCAATCCAACCACATTCATGGCACATCAAAGCGGGTGAGAAACCTCGACGATTGAGGAATAGCATCACTTGATTACCCGCTTTAAGATGCTTGCGCATTTCGGCAATCAAGGGAGCAGATAGGCCACTTTCAAGATATAGGCCTTTCACATCGAGCACTTTATTGGTGGTCGGGGTCGCACTCCCCGCACGCGAAGAGAGCACTAAATGATGATACTTACCCGCTAACGCATTGTGCAGCGTCTCTAACGCTGGTGTTGCCGACCCCAATACTATTGGGATCTGCTCTTTATTCGCTCGCATCACTGCCACATCACGCGCATGGTAACGTAAGCTGTCTTGCTGCTTATACGAGGCGTCATGCTCTTCATCGACGATAATGATGCCAAGGTTCGCAAAAGGGGTCAGCAGCGCAGAGCGAGTACCAATCACAATACCACTGGCATTATCACGGGCACTAAGCCAAGCATTGAGACGCTCGGTATCATTCAGCCCGGAGTGGATCACCTCAACAGGCACATCAAAGCGTTTTCTGAAGCGGTTAATGGTTTGTGGCGTTAAACCGATTTCAGGCACAAGAACCAAGGCTTGCTGCCCTTTTTCCAAAATCGGTTTAATTAAGTTCAAGTACACCTCGGTTTTACCCGATCCAGTGACCCCCTCAAGCAGGTAACAGCCGAACCCTTCCCCACTGTTAACCGTCGCAATCGCTATCGCTTGTTCTGAGTTGAGCTTAGGCTTGTCAACATTAGCTTCAACGTGTTGACGCCAATCTCGAATAACTGGTTTAGTTTCAACCGATTCAATCCAACCTTTTTCACTGAGTGACTTCAGCACCGAAGAGGAAACCTCTTCATCAATAAACCGTTGATGAGGTAGCGCGCCCGCTTCAAGCATGTGCATCACCTTAGCTTGCTTAACCGCACGACCAAACCCCTGCATTAACTGATCACGTCCTGCTGAGGTCAGTTGCCACTCCACTAGCGTGGCGAAGTCCGCCGCTTTGCCTTTACGCAGTGCACTTGGCATCGCATTGAGTAGAGTGTCACCTAATGGATATTGATAGAACTGGCTGCACCATAACAGTAAAGAGTAAAGCTTTTCAGGCCATACAGGTTGGCTATCGAGAACTTGCTTGATCGGTTTGAGCTTATCAAGACTGAACTCAGATTCATTGGCAAACGCCGTGACAACACCCACTAACGTCTGGCGACCAAAAGGCACAGAAACACGGCCACCGATGATAGGAAATAGGTGACTAGGAATCTGGTAATCAAACTGTTTGTCGAGTGGTACGGGTAGCGCAACTCGGGCTATCAAAGGTCGCATTGTTTGATAAAAAGCTCGTTGGAAGGAATCGGTAATTAGTCTAAGGGAAAAGCCTTGCAGTGGAAAGAGAGGCTGAATAGTCAGCCAAAAACAATAATGGCTAAAAAAGTAGCAAGTTTCTCTTCAAACTGGTTGATCCTAGCTCACGTATTCATTACTATATCGCGCCTTAGGATATGGCTCGCCTTAGTGTAGCGGTATCTAAGTTATTTTTTTCACTACGTGTGGTGTCCG
The DNA here is from genome assembly GCF_000176235.1 of Vibrio orientalis CIP 102891 = ATCC 33934. Classification (NCBI taxonomy): domain Bacteria; kingdom Pseudomonadati; phylum Pseudomonadota; class Gammaproteobacteria; order Vibrionales; family Vibrionaceae; genus Vibrio; species Vibrio orientalis. The sequence goes on from NZ_ACZV01000005.1 coordinate 2,348,504, forward strand.
GCTTAGATTCGGATAGCGACACGGCCTAATTTGAGGTTATCCCATGAAAACTGGTATCCACCCAGAATACAAAGCTGTTAAAGCAACTTGTTCTTGTGGCAACTCTTTTGAGTTCAACTCAACTCTAGCTAAAGAGTCTATCCACCTAGACGTATGTGACAAATGTCACCCATTCTACACTGGTAAGCAACGTATCGTAGATACAGGCGGCCGTGTTGATCGCTTTAACAAGCGTTTCGGTGCTCTTTCAAGCAAGAAGTAATTTCTTCGACTTGATTGAAAAAAAGGACGCTCAGGCGTCCTTTTTTGTTATCTGCCACCAGCCAAATTGCCATTTCTCAGAGTAATCTATTACTAAATTTTAGGTTCGCTAGCCATATCTCTATTCATCTGGTCTTATCTCCAGTCATTTACCGCATTTTATTGCTTTAGCTCGCATTCTGACCTATGCAGCTTGACTTAGTTACTCTAAAATGGATTTCCCCATTATTTATAATTATTAACGAGTACCTACACCCATGTCAGACGACAATCGCCAAGAATTATCCCCAGAAGAACAATTCCGCCAACAAGCACTGGACTATCATGCTTACCCTACTCCAGGCAAAATCGCTGTCGCACTAACGACTCCAGCTGAAACAGCAAAAGATCTTGCACTAGCATACAGCCCTGGCGTGGCAGAACCTGTACGTGAAATCGCGCAAAACGCCGATAACGTTTACAAGTACACTTCGAAAGGAAATATGGTTGCGGTTATCTCGAACGGCACTGCAATTCTTGGCTTAGGTAACTTAGGTCCTCTAGCGTCAAAACCGGTAATGGAAGGTAAATCACTTCTGTTCAAACGTTTTGCAGGTCTAGACTCGATTGATATTGAAGTAAAACACCGCACGATTGAAGAGTTTGTTGATACCGTGGCAAACATCGCCGACACCTTTGGCGGTATTAACCTTGAAGACATCAAAGCACCTGATTGTTTTGAAATTGAAAAGCAGCTGATTGAACGTTGTGATGTACCTGTGTTCCACGATGATCAACACGGTACCGCCATTGTAACGGCTGCAGGTATGCTTAATGCGATTGAGCTGCAAGGTAAAAAACTAGAAGAAGCGACAATTGTGTGTCTGGGTGCTGGCGCCGCTGCTGTCGCGTGTATGGAGCTACTGATCAAATGTGGCGCAATGCGCGAAAAGATCTATATGCTTGACCGTAAGGGTGTAATTCATACTCGCCGTGACGATCTCAACGAATACAAACAACTATTCGCCAACAATACAGACAAGCGCACACTAGAAGATGTGATTGAAGGGGCGGATCTGTTCTTGGGTGTATCTGGTCCTAACCTATTGTCACCAGAAGCACTAAAGCTGATGGCAGACAAACCAGTGGTATTTGCGTGTTCGAACCCAGATCCAGAGATCAAGCCAGAGCTCGCTTACGAGGTACGTGACGATCTGATTATGGGTACTGGTCGCAGTGACTACCCTAACCAGGTAAACAACGTGTTATGTTTCCCATTTATCTTCCGTGGCGCTTTAGACGTTCGCGCAAGTGAAATTAACGATGAAATGAAGCTGGCCGCCGTTGATGCGATTCGTCAGTTAGCAAAAGAAGAAGTGCCTGCAGAAGTACTGATTGCAGCAGGTGTTGATGCGCTTTCATTCGGCCCGGGTTACATCATTCCAAAACCAATGGATTCTCGCTTACTACCTCGCGTAGCCAAAGCGGTAGCTCAAGCTGCTGTTGACTCAGGTGTTGCTCGTATAGAAATGCCAGAAAACTACATGGCAAACTAATCAGTTTAAATCACAAACAATAAAAAACCGCTCTCCAATGGAGAGCGGTTTTTTTGTATCTATTCAGTATTGGCTCACAGCGAAAAACTAAGGTGCTTGTGGTTTTTATTATTCTTCGTCAAACGCTTCAAATTCAATACCCATCTCTGTCATTAGTTTTTTCACTTCTGCAGGAATATCGTCTGGGCGATCTTTACGTAAGTCTTCATCCGTCGGCAATGGTTGGCCTGTATAAGCATGGAGAAATGCTTCACACAATAGCTCGCTATTGGTTGCGTGGCGGAGGTTATTAATCTGACGACGCGTACGCTCATCAGTCAATACCTTCAATACTTTCAATGGAATAGAAACGGTAATCTTCTTTACTTGTTCGCTTTTCTTTCCATGTTCAGCATATGGGCTTATATATTCGCCATTCCAATCTGCCATTGCGCACCTTTTGTAAATATTTATGTTTGAAATTAGAAAGCGCAATTTTAGCGGGATTTATGGCCATAAGCAAAGACATATAGACGTCTAGAAGTATTGACGGCCACAAAAATGACAAGTAAAGTGAACAGATATGGGATTGGAATAACATATATCTAACAACCAACAGGTATAGCGTATTCCCTACTAGAAGTCACTAAAGTTCGAAAGGAAACACTTATGAGCACCCGCAAACCAGCCACAATCGCGGTACGTACTGGTATCGAGTCTGACACTCAGCATCACGCAGTTGTTCCACCAATCTACCTATCGACCAACTATGGCTTCCCTGCATTTGGCGAAGTACCAAAGTACGACTATACCCGCTCAGGGAACCCTAACCGTGGTTTGCTTGAAACGGCTCTGTTCGAGTTAGAATCCGGTAAAGGCGCTGTCGTCACTAACTGTGGTACCTCAGCACTTAATCTTTGGGTATCCGCCTTCCTAGGCCCAGACGACCTTATCGTGGCACCACATGACTGTTACGGCGGTACTTACCGTCTATTCAACACTCGCGCTAATAAAGGTGATTTTAAAGTCGAGTTTGTTGATCAGTCCGATCAGCAAGCATTGGCAGCCGCTATCGCCAAAAAGCCCAAATTAATTCTACTAGAAACACCATCAAACCCACTTGTGCGCGTGGTCGACATTGCAGAGGTGTGTGAACAGGCTAAGCAAGTCGGCGCTCTTGTCGCTGTCGACAATACCTTTTTGACACCTGTGTTCCAAAAGCCTTTAGAGCTTGGGGCTGACTTTGTTATTCACTCAACAACGAAATATATCAACGGCCATTCAGACGTTATTGGCGGCGTTGTGATCACCAAAACAGAACAGCACGCTGAAGAGCTGGCTTGGTGGGGTAACTGCATTGGCGCGACCGGCACACCGTTTGATAGCTACATGACGCTACGCGGTATTCGTACGTTAGGCGCGCGTATGAAAGTGCACGAGGAAAGCTCAAGTAAGATCTTAGACTACCTACAAACTCAAGAGTTAGTTGGTCGCATCTATCACCCTAGCTTACCGGATCACCCAGGTCACGAGATTGCCAAGAAGCAGCAGTCTGGTTTTGGCTCAATGTTAAGTTTTGAGTTTGCTGGTAGCTTTGAACAGCTGAAATACTTTGTTGGCGAGCTGGCGCTATTCTCACTCGCCGAGTCACTTGGTGGTGTAGAAAGCCTAATTTGTCACCCTGCCTCTATGACGCACCGAGCAATGGGTGAAGAAGCACTTGCCGAAGCGGGGGTATCACAACAACTGCTTCGCTTGTCAGTCGGTTTAGAGGATGCTGATGACTTAATTGAAGACCTTCAGCAAGCATTTACTAAAGCTAAGGAGGCATTCTAATGTCTATCGAGCGTCAGCTACATAAATTTGGTGGTAGCAGCTTAGCAGACCCAGAATGCTACCGTCGTGTGGTGGGGATACTCAAAGAATACTCAAAGCCTGACGACCTGATTGTGGTATCCGCCGCAGGAAAAACCACTAACCGTCTAATCGCCTTTTTAGACGCACTGAGTAAAGATGGCCGCCTTGCCCATGAAGAGCTGCAAAGCCTACGTCAATTTCAAGTAGAGTTAGTTGAAGAACTGCTAAGCGAAGAAGCACGTGAGCCACTGCTAGCAACACTACGTGATGAATTTAGTACCCTTGGCGAACTCACCTACCCGCTAACCGAAGCCGAAAAGGCAGCGGTTCTCGGTCACGGTGAAATGTGGTCATCTCGCTTACTCTCTGCACTGCTTAATCAAAACGAATTGCCAGCCGTGGCCCAAGATGCACGTGCATTTCTTCGTGCAGAAGCAGGCACTCAACCAGAAGTTGAATTTGGCACTTCTTACCCATTGATTAAAGAAGTTCTCGCACAGCATTCTCATCATCGTATCGTCATTACTGGCTTTATGGCTCAAGACAGCCAAGGCCATACCGTACTGCTTGGCCGTAACGGCTCTGATTACTCGGCAACGGTTATCGGCGCATTAGCGGAAACAAGCCGAGTAACGATTTGGAGCGATGTCGCGGGCGTTTACAGTGCTGACCCACGTTTAGTCTCTGACGCTTGTCTGCTGCCCCTACTGCGTTTAGATGAAGCCAGTGAGCTGGCCCGCCTTGCGGCTCCAGTTTTACACAGTCGTACATTACAACCAGTGGCGCAAAGCACCATGGATCTGCACCTACGTTGCAGCTACCAGCCAGAATCTGGTTCAACCCGTATTGAACGTGTGTTGGCATCTGGCCGCGGAGCCAAAATCATTTCTTCACTTGATGAAGTACTCCTAATCGAGCTTAACTTTGCCTCTGGTCATGACTTCCAACGCGTCGAAAATGAGGTACTAACCAGCCTTAAGCGCGCACAGCTTGAGCCTCTCACTTATGAGTCTCAGCCCGACCAGCAATGTCTGCGTTTAGCCTATACCGCAGAGATCGCAGGTGGTGCACTAGAATATTTACAAGATGCCGCAATTGAAGCCGAGATCAAGCTCAAAGAAGGCTACTCAATGGTCGCTGCCGTTGGCGCAGGCGTAACAACCAATGCCAATCATTGCTACGGTTTCTATCAGCAGCTAAAGAATGCACCAATTGAGTTTATCTCCGAATCATTATCTCGCTTAAGCTTAGTGGCGGTGCTGCGTACTACGGATACGAATCCTCTAGTTAAATCAATTCATAGCCAACTGTTCCAAGCGCAAAAGCGGGTTGCCATCGCTCTGTGTGGCAAAGGTAATATTGGCTCTAGCTGGATCAACCTGTTTATCGAGCAAAAAAATGAGCTTGAGAAGCGCCACGGCATGAATTTCGAACTGGTCGCGGTTGTCGATAGCCAAACCTATTGGTTCGATGATAAAGGCATTGATGCCAGCAAAGTGTCGGCGCATTTTGATGAAGAGTCGATGAGTCACGAGGGGAGTAATTGGATCGAACGGTTAGGTGCGATACAAGGCTATGATGACGTTGTTGTTCTGGATGTGACCGCAAGCCAAATTCTAGCGGGCCGCTACCTTGAAATTGCCGAGCAAGGTATGCACTTAATATCGGCCAACAAAGTCGCAGGATCAGCTTCAAGTGAGTACTACCATCAAGTACAAGATGCATTTGCGAAAATCAACCGTCACTGGTTATACAATGCTACTGTTGGTGCTGGACTACCAATCAACCATACCGTGCGTGATCTGCGCGAAAGTGGTGATGACATTATCGCACTTTCAGGCATCTTCTCAGGAACACTCTCATGGCTATTCCAGCAATATGACGGCACGATTCCATTTGCAGAGTTGGTCGACTTAGCATGGCAACAAGGCCTGACTGAACCAGATCCACGCAGTGACCTAGATGGGTCGGACGTAATGCGTAAGCTGGTAATATTAGCGCGTGAATCTGGCCTATCGTTAGAACCTGAATCGGTCAAAGTAGAAAGCTTAGTTCCTGCAGAGCTTGCCGATGTATCTTTAGATGAGTTCTTAGATAAAAGCCAAATACTAAGCGAGCTACTCGCAGAGCGCCTAGAAAAGGCTCAGCGCGATGATAAGGTCCTAAGGTATGTCGCACGTTTAGAAAAGAATGGAACAGCTACAGTCGGCGTAGAGGCGCTAAATAAAGAGCACGCATTAGCCAATCTCTTACCATGTGACAACATCTTCGCGATAGAGAGTAAGTGGTACAAAGATAACCCATTGGTCATTCGTGGCCCTGGTGCTGGCAGAGAAGTCACCGCAGGGGCAATTCAGTCGGATCTCAATCTCCTTTCTAGCTTACTTTAAGCAAAATAGGCGCAGTCATCACTGCGCCTAATACTCTTCCTCTCTCATCATGAATCGATTTCAACTCAACTTGAACTTCACTCATAATTAACTTGAGAAAAATTCATAATCGTACGGTTGACATTAAATCGTATTCAATACATTCTGTAGACATATAGACGTCTAAACGTCGATTTGGATTTTTGAGTTTTTGGCACTGATGGCCACAGGGAGAGTAAGATGGGATACACACACGCCAGTCATATTGACGCTTTAAATCAGAATATCGCTGAACTGTCTGACAATATCAATGTGTCATTTGAGTTTTTTCCACCAAGCAGTGAAAAAATGGAAGAGACTCTATGGAATTCAGTACACCGCTTAAAAACTCTCAAACCTAAATTTGTTTCTGTTACTTACGGCGCAAATTCAGGTGAGCGCGACAGAACTCATTCAATCATCAAAGAAATCAAAGATCAAACAGGTCTAGTAGCAGCACCGCACCTAACCTGTATTGACGCTTCACGCGAAGAGCTTATCCAGATTGCTGACGATTACTGGGCAAATGGCATCCAAAGCATTGTGGCTCTGCGTGGTGATATTCCACCGGGTGGCGGCGCGCCTGAAATGTATGCATCTGACCTAGTGACACTATTGAAAGAACGCCATGATTTTGATATTTCCGTTGCGGCTTTCCCAGAAGTCCACCCTGAAGCAAAGAGTGCTCAAGCAGACCTGCTAAACCTAAAACGTAAAGTGGACGCTGGTGCTAACCGCGCCATCACTCAATTCTTCTTCGATGTTGAAAGCTACCTACGCTTCCGTGACCGCAGTGTTGCTGCAGGCATCGATGTAGAAATCGTCCCGGGCATCCTACCTGTTTCGAACTTTAAGCAAGCGTCACGTTTCGCTGCAATGAACAATGTAAAAGTACCTGGCTGGATGGCGCAACAATTTGAAGGGCTGGATGATGATCCAACGACCCGCCAGCTAGTGGGTGCTAGCCAAGCAATCGATATGGTAAGAACACTAAGCCGTGAAGGAGTCAAAGACTTCCACTTCTATACTCTAAACCGCGCAGAGATGACTTACGCATTATGTCATACACTGGGGGTTCGCCCTCAAGGCTAAGCTAAGCCTCAAAAAATCCCACTCAAAACAAAAAGGCCGAACATTACGTTCGGCCTTTTCGATCTACTCAAGTAAAGTATCAATTACTCTACTTCATCCATTTTACCTAGTAGGTTACGGATGCGCTCTTGCCATGCAGTGTGCTCTTGTTGCATCTGTTGAGCTTTCTGCTCTAGCTCTTGACGGTTTTCGCGTAGTTCGTTCGCTTCAGTTGCTAGCTTTTCTTTTTCTTCTTTAAGCTCTTCAACTTCCATCTGTAGAAGGGCAATAGTATCTACTGCAGTTTGGATTTTAGTTTCTAGTTGTTCTAGTACTTCAAAAGACATCTTAGCCTACCTATATTTATTCGGATAAGGGTTTTGACCACTGATGTAGCAAAACCTATTTTGTTCCATTCTACTCAGCCGAGAGCTGATAAACACTCCCTATATTTGATATTTTGCACCATTCGGTCAAAAAAACAGCGCAAATTGACAATCACCTTACATCTAGGGAGCTGGTTAATCTCAATGACCAATTTAACCCACTAGATTGATGCAGTTCAATGGTCGTTCAATTAAAAAAGCAAACGTTTCCTTCTTGATATGCTAAAATTCTGCCGTTTTTTATTTTTCTCTTTCCTTGAATTTTGGAGTCATCATGAAACGCGATTTAGCAATGGCATTTTCTCGAGTTACCGAAGGCGCAGCACTAGCTGGTTACAAATGGCTTGGTCGAGGCGACAAAAATGCAGCTGATGGTGCAGCAGTAGAAGTCATGCGTACCTTACTCAACAAAACAGAGATCAGCGGAGAGATCGTAATTGGTGAAGGTGAGATCGATGATGCTCCAATGCTCTACATCGGTGAGCAAGTCGGTGTAGGTGGTGACGAAGTCGACATTGCAGTAGACCCAATTGAAGGAACGCGCATGACAGCAATGGGTCAATCAAATGCTCTTGCTGTGCTGGCTGCAGGCGAGAAAGGCAGTTTCCTTAAAGCACCAGACATGTACATGGAAAAGTTGGTAGTAGGTCCAGGTGCAAAAGGCTGCATCGACCTGAATAAGCCGCTAAAAGAAAACTTAGAGAACATCGCTAAGGCACTAAACAAAACACTAGATACCTTGGTTGTTATTACCCTAGCTAAGCCTCGTCACGATGAAGTGATTGCACAGATGCAAGCAATGGGCGTAAGAGTGTTCGCCGTACCTGATGGCGATGTCGCCGCTTCTATCCTAACTTGTATGCCGGACAGTGAAGTCGATGCAATGTACTGCATCGGTGGCGCTCCTGAAGGTGTAGTCTCTGCGGCAGTTATTCGCGCACTAGATGGCGATATGCATGGTCAACTACTTCCGCGCCATGAAGTAAAAGGTGACAGCGAAGAAAACCGTATCTATGGCGCTGCTGAGTTGAAACGCTGTGAAGAGATGGGCGTAAAAGCTAATGTTGTTCTAACGATGGAAGATATGGCGCGCAGTGATAACGTTGTTTTCTCAGCGACCGGTATTACAAAAGGTGATCTACTTGAAGGCATCACTCGTCAAGGCAATATCGCAACTACCGAAACACTGCTCATCCGTGGTCGCTGCCGTACGATTCGTCGTATTAAGTCAATTCACTACTTAGAGCGTAAAGATCCTGAAGTAAGAGATATTATCCTTTAATAGGGCAACCACTAGCATTAACAGAAGGTCAGCATGAGCTGGCCTTTTTTGTTGTCGAGAAACGAGAAATTATTAGAGGTTAGCACTTAGTGTCAACCTACTTTGTTTCGATGAGTTAGACAGCTATGCTCACTAGTGAGGCGTCAACAGTAGAGAGTTCGCTTGAAGTAAGTCGAAAAATCAATGAGATCCCCTACTCACTCCTTCGTCGTTCTATGGAATGACAATGTGTCAGTCAAAGACCGAAGGAAGGCAATTTCTCAGCTCCAAGAAGCGCTATAGAGAGCTAGCACTATTCCTTACCTCTTAAACGCAAAAAGCCCGTTGCGTCAGCAACGGGCTTCTAAAATATGCATTCATAAACGACGAAAGCCTAGTCGTAAGACTAGGCTTTCTAAATAAGTGGCAGATGGCTGGGCTTGCAGGCAAGCGGGACTCGTTGGTCACAGACCAAATTAACCCTATACAGACGAAAAAGCCCTAGCATTTCTGCTAGGGCTTTGTCTGAATAAGTGGCGGAGCGGACGGGACTCGAACCCGCGACCCCCGGCGTGACAGGCCGGTATTCTAACCAACTGAACTACCGCTCCGCACTGGTTAGACTCTAGAGTCTAAATTTAAAGCCTGGCGATGTCCTACTCTCACATGGGGAAACCCCACACTACCATCGGCGCTAATTCGTTTCACTTCTGAGTTCGGCATGGAAATCAGGTGGGTCCAAATCGCTATGGTCGCCAAGCAAATTCTTAAAATTCGGAAAGCTGTTTAAGTTCTTAACACATTCAATATTCTTGTATTGAGTCCATCAAAACCCTTTGGGTGTTGTATGGTTAAGCCTCACGGGCAATTAGTACAGGTTAGCTCAATGCCTCGCAGCACTTACACACCCTGCCTATCAACGTTCTAGTCTCGAACAACCCTTTAGGACCCTCAAGGGGTCAGGGAAGACTCATCTCAGGGCTCGCTTCCCGCTTAGATGCTTTCAGCGGTTATCGATTCCGAACTTAGCTACCGGGCAATGCGTCTGGCGACACAACCCGAACACCAGAGGTTCGTCCACTCCGGTCCTCTCGTACTAGGAGCAGCCCCCTTCAATCTTCCAACGCCCACGGCAGATAGGGACCGAACTGTCTCACGACGTTCTAAACCCAGCTCGCGTACCACTTTAAATGGCGAACAGCCATACCCTTGGGACCGACTTCAGCCCCAGGATGTGATGAGCCGACATCGAGGTGCCAAACACCGCCGTCGATATGAACTCTTGGGCGGTATCAGCCTGTTATCCCCGGAGTACCTTTTATCCGTTGAGCGATGGCCCTTCCATACAGAACCACCGGATCACTATGACCTGCTTTCGCACCTGCTCGAATTGTCATTCTCGCAGTCAAGCGGGCTTATGCCATTGCACTAACCACACGATGTCCAACCGTGTTTAGCCCACCTTCGTGCTCCTCCGTTACTCTTTGGGAGGAGACCGCCCCAGTCAAACTACCCACCAGGCACTGTCCACAACCCCGATTCAGGGGTCAATGTTAGAACATCAACACTACAAGGGTGGTATTTCAAGGACGGCTCCAACGATACTGGCGTACCGTCTTCAAAGCCTCCCACCTATCCTACACATGTAGGGTCAATGTTCAGTGCCAAGCTGTAGTAAAGGTTCACGGGGTCTTTCCGTCTAGCCGCGGGTACACTGCATCTTCACAGCGATTTCAATTTCACTGAGTCTCGGGTGGAGACAGCGTGGCCATCATTACGCCATTCGTGCAGGTCGGAACTTACCCGACAAGGAATTTCGCTACCTTAGGACCGTTATAGTTACGGCCGCCGTTTACCGGGGCTTCGATCAAGAGCTTCGACCGAAGTCTAACCCCATCAATTAACCTTCCGGCACCGGGCAGGCGTCACACCGTATACGTCATCTTACGATTTTGCACAGTGCTGTGTTTTTAATAAACAGTTGCAGCCACCTGGTATCTGCGACTCTCGTTAGCTCCATCCGCAAGGGACTTCACCGACAAGAGCGTACCTTCTCCCGAAGTTACGGTACCATTTTGCCTAGTTCCTTCACCCGAGTTCTCTCAAGCGCCTTGGTATTCTCTACCCGACCACCTGTGTCGGTTTGGGGTACGATTCCTTATAATCTGAAGCTTAGAGGCTTTTCCTGGAAGCATGGCATCAATGACTTCACACCCGTAGGTGCTCGACGTCGTGTCTCAGCCTTAGAAAGAGCCGGATTTACCTAACTCTTAAGCCTACGCACTTGAACCTGGACAACCGTCGCCAGGCCCACCTAGCCTTCTCCGTCCCCCCATCGCAATTATAAGAAGTACGGGAATATTAACCCGTTTCCCATCGACTACGCCTTTCGGCCTCGCCTTAGGGGTCGACTTACCCTGCCCCGATTAACGTTGGACAGGAACCCTTGGTCTTCCGGCGAGGGGGTTTTTCACCCCCTTTATCGTTACTCATGTCAGCATTCGCACTTCTGATACCTCCAGCAAGCTTTACAACTCACCTTCAACGGCTTACAGAACGCTCCCCTACCCAATGTAGTAAACTACATTGCCGCAGCTTCGGTTTATTACTTAGCCCCGTTACATCTTCCGCGCAGGCCGACTCGACTAGTGAGCTATTACGCTTTCTTTAAATGATGGCTGCTTCTAAGCCAACATCCTAGCTGTCTAAGCCTTCCCACATCGTTTCCCACTTAGTAATAATTTGGGACCTTAGCTGGCGGTCTGGGTTGTTTCCCTCTCCACGACGGACGTTAGCACCCGCCGTGTGTCTCCCGGATAGTACTTACTGGTATTCGGAGTTTGCAAAGGGTTGGTAAGTCGGGATGACCCCCTAGCCTTAACAGTGCTCTACCCCCAGTAGTATTCGTCCGAGGCTCTACCTAAATAGATTTCGGGGAGAACCAGCTATCTCCAGGTTTGATTGGCCTTTCACCCCTAGCCACAAGTCATCCGCTAATTTTTCAACATTAGTCGGTTCGGTCCTCCAGTTGATGTTACTCAACCTTCAACCTGCCCATGGCTAGATCACCTGGTTTCGGGTCTATATCCAGCAACTCGACGCCCAGTTAAGACTCGATTTCTCTACGGCTCCCCTAGATGGTTAACCTTGCTACTGAATATAAGTCGCTGACCCATTATACAAAAGGTACGCAGTCACACCACGAAGGTGCTCCTACTGCTTGTACGTACACGGTTTCAGGTTCTATTTCACTCCCCTCACAGGGGTTCTTTTCGCCTTTCCCTCACGGTACTGGTTCACTATCGGTCAGTCAGTAGTATTTAGCCTTGGAGGATGGTCCCCCCATATTCAGACAGGATATCACGTGTCCCGCCCTACTCGATTTCACTGAATGTGCGTTGTCGACTACGGGGCTATCACCCTGTATCGCCGGACTTTCCAGACCGTTCGTCTAACGCATATAAAGCTTAAGGGCTAGTCCAATTTCGCTCGCCGCTACTTTCGGAATCTCGGTTGATTTCTTTTCCTCGGGGTACTTAGATGTTTCAGTTCCCCCGGTTCGCCTCATTAACCTATGTATTCAGTTAATGATACATGCTTATGCACGTGGGTTTCCCCATTCGGAAATCCCAGACTCAAGTGGTTTTTACTACCTAATCTGGGCTTATCGCAAGTTAATACGTCCTTCATCGCCTCTGACTGCCAAGGCATCCACCGTGTACGCTTAGTCACTTAACCATACAACCCCAAAGAGTTTCGCGAAGCGAATCTTGAGGATGTTGTTAAACAACCAAAGTTGTCTGCATTTTTATACATGTGCAGACTCGATTTTGCCGGACTCAATTTTGAATAGTCACTAAAAGTGACATTCCCAAGAACACTTGAATGTGTTGTATTGGTGTTTGTCTTAAAGACAAACATTGAGAACTTTACAATCAACAAATAAATTGTTGATTTGTCAGCTTTCCAAATTGTTAAAGAGCTAGATTTCTAATGAAACCATTTTTAAAGATTCTTTTTCAAGAACACTTAAAGATGGTGGAGCTATGCGGGATCGAACCGCAGACCTCCTGCGTGCAAGGCAGGCGCTCTCCCAGCTGAGCTATAGCCCCATCAGGTGTTGATACTGTGTGCCAATCTCACAAGGGAAATTGGTGGGTCTGAGTGGACTTGAACCACCGACCTCTCGCTTATCAGGCGAACGCTCTAACCACCTGAGCTACAGACCCAGTATCGTCTCTTAAACTACATAAACCATCAATCTGTGTGGACACTCATCGTGAGTAATCATCGTATAAGGAGGTGATCCAGCCCCAGGTTCCCCTAGGGCTACCTTGTTACGACTTCACCCCAGTCATGAACCACAAAGTGGTAAGCGTTCTCCCGAAGGTTAAACTACCTACTTCTTTTGCAGCCCACTCCCATGGTGTGACGGGCGGTGTGTACAAGGCCCGGGAACGTATTCACCGTGGCATTCTGATCCACGATTACTAGCGATTCCGACTTCATGGAGTCGAGTTGCAGACTCCAATCCGGACTACGACGCACTTTTTGGGATTCGCTCACTCTCGCAAGTTGGCTGCCCTCTGTATGCGCCATTGTAGCACGTGTGTAGCCCTACTCGTAAGGGCCATGATGACTTGACGTCGTCCCCACCTTCCTCCGGTTTATCACCGGCAGTCTCCCTGGAGTTCCCGACATTACTCGCTGGCAAACAAGGATAAGGGTTGCGCTC